>DASWHY010000028.1:0-5527 GCA_036397955.1 Thermoanaerobaculia bacterium
GGCACGCGCAGCTCGGGAGGGAAGGTCTACCACGAGATCGTCGAGGCCGACATCGTGACCAACGACGGCAGCGCCTGCTACTTCCGCGACAACCCGGCCGGCGCCGCCGAGGTCTTCGCCCACGAGCTGGGGCACACGCTCGGCTTCGGCCACTCCACCGAGCGCGAGGCGCTGATGTACGGCGTCGCCCACAAGGACGGCCGCGGCGCGCGCCTCGAGCACGACGACCGGCTGGCCGCCAACTCGGTCTACGGCGCCGGGTCGCCGCCGCCCGTACCGACCAAGCCGCCTCCGCCTCCCGCGCCGGCGGCCCGCCCCGCGGCCCCGGGCGCGCTGGCCGCGAAGCCGGTGGCGCCGACGGCGATCGAGCTGACCTGGCGCGACGTCTCCGACAACGAGCTCGACTTCCGGTTGGAGCTGAAGGTGGGGAAGAAGTGGCGCGAGGTGCTCGTCATCCCGGCCGGCGCGACCGCCGCCAAGCTCGCCGGCCTGCGCCCGGACACCGCGTCCACCTACCGCCTGCGCGCCCGCAACGCCGCCGGCTACTCGCCCTACTCGGCAGCGGTGACCGTCCGCACGCCGCGCTAGACCCGAGACAACCGGTTGAGGCTCGACCGCAGCAACTCGTGGAACGCCGCGCCGGGCCGGTCGCGGCGCGCTTCGGCCACCGCCCGCTCCGCCTGCGCCGCCTTGTAGCCCAGGTTGACCAGGGCGGAGACCACGTCCTGGTCGGCGGGGGCGGCGCGGCCGGGGAGCTCGGCCGCCAGCTCCTGCATCTTCTCCTTGAGCTCGAGCACCATCCGCTCGGCGGTCTTCTTGCCGATGCCCGGAATGGTGGCGAGGCGCGCCACGTCGCCGCCGGCGATGGCGGCCAGCAGGTCCTCCGGCGCCAGGCCGGAGAGGATCACCCGCGCCAGGCGCGGCCCGATCCCCGAGACCCCGATCAGCCGCTCGAAGAGCAGCTTCTCGCGCTCGGTCCAGAAACCGAAGAGGGCGATGCCGTCTTCGCGCAGGTGGGTGTGGACGTGGAGGCCGATGGGGCCGCCGGCGCCGCGGCTCTTCTCCACCTCGTACCAGGTGGAGAGCGGCACGTGGACCTCGTAGCCCACCCCCTGGACGTCGAGCGTCAGGCGATCGGGGGTGGCCTTGAGCAGCGTCCCCTTGAGGTAGCCGATCAAGGCGCGGCGGCGGGCGGCGTCAGCTCGCCTGGGCCTCGGCGGTGATGCCGAGCGCCTCGAGCAGGGTCGGGTTGTATTGCAGCTCGAGGTCGCGCCGGCGTTGCTCGATGAGCGCCTGCATCAGGCGGCCGACCTGGTCGCGCTCCAGCCGCTCGCGGGTCGCCGCCTTGGCCGTCGCGAACTCGCGCGGGTCCCAGCGCTTCCGCTCGACGACCTGGAAGAGGATCGCGCCGTTGGCGTCGGCGACCGGCCCGCCGACCTGCCCGACCTCCATCTCCAGGGCCGCCTTGGCGAGCGCGGGGTTGGTGCCCAGGCCGGTGATCTCGCCGGTGCGCCCGAACTCGCCGCTCTCCTCGACGTTGAGGCCGAGCGCGGCGGCCACCTCGGGGAAGGTCTTCCCCTGCGCGATCTGCTGCTTGGCTTGGGCCAGGCGCTGCCGCGCCGCCTCCTGCTGCTTCTCGGCGGCGAGGGCCGCGCGCACCTGCGGCTCGACCTCCGGCAGCGTCGGCAGCCGCGACTCGACGACGTCCTGCACCCAGACGACCGCCCAGCCGCCGGGCACCTGCACCGCCTCCGACACGCCGCCCTCTTCGAGCGCGAAGGCGGCGGTGTTGAGGGCCGGGGCGCGGCCGAGGCCGGGGATCGGGTCCTGCGGCCCGATCGGCGGCGTGGTACCGAAGCGCACCGCCGGGTCGCCGGCGACGAGGGCCTGCACGTCGTCCGGCCGCTGCGGACCCTTCTCACGGAGCTGCCGGACGAGCTCTCCGGCCCTGGCGCGGGCGAGCTCCTGCACCTTCTCGCCCGCCAGCCGGGCCTCGATCATCGGCCGCGCCTCGGCGAGCGGGGTCTTGCCGGCGGGCCGCCTCTCCAACACCTCGAGCAGGTGATACCCGAAGGAGGTGCGGACCGGCCCCACGAGCCCGGTCTCGCCGATGCCGAAGGCCGCGTCCTCGAACTCCTTGACCATCTTGCCGCGGCCGAAGAACCCGAGGTCGCCGCCGGTGTTCTTGTTCGAAGCGTCCTCGGAGACCTCGGCGGCCACGGCGGCGAAGGGCTCTCCTCCTTCGATCCGCCGCCGCGCGTCCTCGACCTTGGCGCGGGCGGCCGCCTCGGGGGTGTCGTCGTCGGCCATCACCAGGATGTGCCGCGCCCGCACCTCCTCCTCGCGGGTGAACTCGTCGGCGTGCTCGTCGTAGAAGCGGCGCACCTCCTGCTCGGCCGGCTTCGCCCGCGCCGCGAGCTTGCCGGCGTCGACCAGCAGGTAGGCGATCTGCCGCTGCTCGGGCAGGCGGAAGCGGTCCTTCTTGCTCTCGAAGTAGGCCTGGAGCTCCTGCGGCGCCACCGGCACCTCGCCGGCCTCCCCGCGCTGCAGGCGGACGAAGCGGACCTTCGCCTTCTCCACCTCGTCGCGGTAGGCGCGCTCGACGTCTTTGTCGCCGACGAAGACGTTGGCTTCGAGGGTCTTCTGCAACTTCTGGAGGACGATCGAGTCGCGGATGTCCTGCTCGAAGGTGGCGGGGTCGAGCCGCAGGCGGCGGAGGGTCTCGGCGTAGCGCTCTTCGCCGACGAAGGCGCCGGTCTCGTCCTTGAAGGCGCCCAGGTCGAGGATCGCCTTGCGCACCTCCGCGTCGGTCGCGGCGAGGCCGAGCTCGCGCGCCTCGCCGAGCAGGATCTTCTGCCCGACGAGGTCGTTGAGGACCTGCAGCGGCAGGCCCATGTTGCGCAGCATCTCGGGGTCGAAGCGCTCGCCGAACATCTCGCGGTACTGGCGCTCGGCGTTGGCGTAGGCGCTGCGGAACTCGGTCATCGTCACCCGGTGCGGCCCGGCGGTGGCGGCGTTGTCGCCGCCGGCGCCGGCGGAGGTGCTGATCGAGCCGAAGTCGTAGAAGATGGCGAGGACGAAGACGGCGATGACGATCCAGAGGACCGGAGAGAGCACCTTGAGGTTGGCGCGGAACGTCTTGAGCATGTTGGTTGAATCTCCTCCCCCGCCGGCCGGCGAGGACGAAGCACTCTAGCATGCGCCCGGCTCCCCGCCGGAGCGCGTGATATATTGCCGGGCTTCGATCCAACCGCATTCCCACGGAGCCCGCCCTTGCTGCCCCAGCGCCGCCGCCGCCGGAGACGGCAGTGGTACACCCTCTCGGTCGACACCCTCCGCGGCCTCGGCTTTCTCTTCCTCTTCGGGGTCCTCGCCTTCCTCGCCCTCGGCCTCTACCGCGGCTGGCAGGAGCGGGCGGTGGAGCGCGAGGCGGCGCGGCTGATCGAGGAGTCGCGCAGCCTCATCCAGCGCTTGCAGGGCGAGGGTGGGAAGCTCGCCGACGTGCGCCAGGAGTACCAGACCGCCTACCAGGACTTCCAGCAGGCGGAGGCCGAGTACGGGCGCGGCGCCTACCGCGCCGCTCGCGACAGCGGCCGGCGCAGCGTCGGCGCGCTGCGCGCGATCTTCGAGGCGCTGGCGCTGCCCGGCGCCGCCGGCGAGGGACAGTTCATCTCGCTGCAGGGGGCGGTCGAGGTGCGGCGCAGCGCCGCCGGCGGCTGGGAGGAGGCGCGCAACCGCATGCCCCTCCAGCAGGGCGACTCGGTGCGCACCGCGGCCTCCGGCTCGGCCGAGATCCGCTTCCTCGACGGCACCCTCTACACCGTCCGTCCCAACACCCAGTTCGTGGTCACTCCCACCGCGGCCGCCGGCCCGCACGGCGAGCAGGAGATCGACATGAGCTACGGCTGGGTGGACCTGAGCACCTCGACCCGCGCGAGCCTGGTCAAGACCCCCGGCGCCGCGGCGCGGGTCGCCGAGGACTCGGAGGCGTTCGTCGCCTACGAGCGGCTGTCGCACCGCGGGCGCTTCGGCACCTTCCGCGGCGGCATGGAGATCTCCTCGCCGGCGGGGGAGCGGCGGGAGGTCGGCGAGCTCGAGCAGGTGACCGAGCGCGCCGGGCGCCTGTCGGCGACGCGGCGCCTCCCCGGCCGCCCCGAGCCCCTCGAGCCGGCCGACAACCTGGAGGTGGACATGCGGCGGGTCGAGCGGCTGGGCCTGGCCTGGAAGCCGGTGCCGGGCGCCGCCCAATACGTTCTCCAGGTGTCGCGCAACAAGTTCTTCACCGACAACGTCATCGACGCCCCGCAGCGCACCAAGACGACCGCCACCCTCGGCGTGCGCGGGCAGGGGAGCTTCCAGTGGCGGGTGGCGGCGGTGGGGCGCGACGGCGCCCGCGGCCCGTGGAGCGCGCCGCGCAGCTTCCGGGTGACCGCCTTCCCCGGCGCCGCGCACGGCGACGGCGGCGACACGACGGCGCCGCGCCTCGACCTCGCGGAGGTGCGGTCCTACGGTACGATCTTCATCGTCGGCGGGCGGACCGAGCCGGGGTCCGAAGTGGCGATCAACGGCGAGCTGGTCAAGGTCGAGGCGGACGGTTCCTTCACCAAACCGGTACAGCTCACCCAGGAAGGCTGGAGCTTGATCGAGGTCAAGGCCCGCGACGGCTCCGGCAACGAGACCGTGCTGCAGCGGCAGGTCTTCGTCGCCAACCCTTGAGACCGCGCATCTAGACAGGAGCGGTCCGAAGCCTCACGATTCCGCCGCCGCCGCGCGGCGGCGACCGACCAACGTCCGGGGGAGGGGCGGGAAGCCCGCATGCCGTTCGCATCTCTGTTACGCCATTTCTCGAAGGACCTCGCGATCGACCTCGGCACCGCGAACACGCTGATCTACGCGGCCAAGCAGGGGATCGTGGTGCGCGAGCCGTCGGTCGTCGTCATCAACAAGCTGACCAACCGCATCGAGGCCGTGGGCAGCGAGGCCAAGGAGATGCTCGGCCGCACTCCGGGCAACATCGAATCGATCCGCCCGATGAAGGACGGCGTCATCGCCGACTTCGAGGTCACCGAGAAGATGCTCGAGCACTTCATCAGGAAGGCCCACGGGCGGAGGATGTATGTCCACCCGCGGATCGTCATCGGCGTGCCGTCGGAGATCACCCAGGTCGAGAAGCGAGCGGTCAGGGACTCGGCGATGCGCGCCGGCGCCTCGGAGGTCTTCCTGGTCGAGCAGGCGATGATGGCGGCGATCGGGGCGGGACTGCCGATCACCGAGCCCTCGGGCAACATGATCGTCGACATCGGCGGCGGCACGACGGACGTGGCGGTGATCTCGCTCGCCGGAACGGTCTACAGCCGCTCGGTGCGGGTGGCGGGCAACGAGATGGACGTGGCGATCATCCACTACCTCAAGCGCAAGTACAACCTGCTGATCGGCGAGCGCACCGCCGAGATGGTCAAGATCGAGATCGGCACGGCCTATCCCAGCGAAGAGGTGCAGACCATGGAGGTCAAGGGCCGCGACCTCG
>DASWHY010000029.1:0-4060 GCA_036397955.1 Thermoanaerobaculia bacterium
CGGCGCGGCCTGCTCGCCGTGGCGGCGCGGCAGCCGGCGGACGACTACCGGCTGCGCACCCAGGCCGCCCTGCTCACCTACCTCGACCGCCACGAGCCGACGACGCCGGAGGAAATCGACTTCCTCGAAGCGGCGGCCCTCCTCGCCTGGCCGCAGGGGAAGGCGGCCGACGAGCTGCGGCGCGAGGAGCTGGCGGCGCTGCGCGACGCCGAGCTGGCGAAGCCGCTGCTGTCGCGCGACTACGGCAGCCTCCTCGCCGCCTACCGCAAGGGGATCGACGCGGTGCGCCGGGCGACGTCGGCGGGGGCGCCGGAGAGCGCGCTCGTCGCCGAGCTGCAGCGCGAGGTCGCGGGCTTCGAGGCGAGCCTCGAGGGCCTCTACCCCAAGGCCAAGGAGGTGCTGGCCGGCGGGGTCTACGAGACCTCTTTCTTGACCGGCTTCCTCTCCAACTTCTCGACCAAGCCCGAGGTGCCGCAGGTGGCGCTCGCCCTGGGTGACGCCTACTCCCGCCTGGGCAACGCCACCGTCGCCGTCGAGCAGTACCTGCGCGCCTGGGAGGCGGATCCGCAGGGCACGGCGGGGAAGCGCGCCGCGACCGGCCTGCGCACCCTGGCGCCGGCGCTCGAGCAGCTCGCCGCGCTGCAGCAGCTCGCCGATCAGAAGCGCGACCCCGAGCTGCAGCGCCTGGCCGGCGAGCGGCTGGCGAAGATGGCGGCGAGCTACCGCGAGCTCGCCAACGGCGCCGAGTACCTGCGCCGCTTCCCCGAGGCGGCGCAGGCGCAGGCGGTGCTCGGCCGGCTCGACTCGCTGGCCGACAACCTCTACGGCGAGGTCGTCCTCTACCAGGGGGTGGGCGACAACGTGAAGGCGCTCGAACGGATGAACGCCATCCTCACCCACGCCCCCCTCTCCCCCGCCGCCGAGCGCCTCCGCGACCGCGCCGTCCTCGACATCGAGCGCCGCTCCTAGGCGCTAGGGCACGATGTAGCCTTCGAAGATCGCGTCCCAGGTCAGGTTGGGGTTGCCCGAGGGGTTCGCCGAGTTGAAGGAGAAGGCGTAGACCTGCAGATCGTTGTTGAAGTTCGGCACGCTCTCGACCGAGATCCACCCCGGCTGAGTGGCGGTGACCTCGATCAGGTTGACCACGTGGTCGAGGCGGACGACCGCGTCGAGGATCAGGTTCCCCGCCTCGTCGTAGCGCTTGTAGGGGTAGGTCACGGCGCAGGGCTCGGGCGCCCCCTCGCACAAGGCCGACGGGCCGCCGCCGGTCGAGAAGGTGTTCCAGGTGAAGATCACCAGCTTGCTCCGGCCGCTCAGCGGCGCCGAGCCGAAGTGGCGCAGGTGGATGCGCTCGAGGACGGCGTTGGCGTCCCCGGTGCAGGCGACGCCGGTGGTGAGCTGCTGGGCGCAGAGCCGCGCGTCGGCGTCGATCTCCTCCCGCGAGCCGCCGCCGGCGTAGAAGTCGCGCAGCAGGGAGTTGGTCGAAGGGGGCACGAACTCCAGCGGCACCATCGCCAGGCCGTTGGCCGAGCCCTGCGACAGCCGCGTGTAGTAGATGAACCCCTCGAGCGCGGCGGTGTTGGCGAAGGGGAAGGCGCCTTGGAGTGGATGAAAGGCGGTCGGCGCCGTCACCAGGTCGATGGTCAAGAAACCGCGGTAGAAGTCGTCCTGGGTGAGCTGGGTCTTGATCGGCGCCGCCGCGGGTGTGATCAGGTCACGCAGCGCCGCCGACCAGGTGTCCCGCGCGGCGAGCACGACGTTGCCCTGGAGCCCGGTCGGGTTGCCGTCGATGTCCCAGACCTGGTAGTGGAGCGTCTGGCCGGCGTCGAGCACGTTGGTCACGACCAGCAGGGTGTCGTGCGGGTGGGTCGCCGAGTTGATGCCGGTTTCGAAGAAAGGCACCAGGAGCGAAGGCGCCGGCACGCGGTCGGTGGCGCCGGCGATGGCGCCCGCCGGGGCGGCGAGGACGGCGAGGGCCAGCAGGGACAGCAGGGCGAGCGGCAGGGGCTTGGTTCGCATCGGTTCTTCTCCTCCCATGGGTATCCGCTCGGGCGTGCAGGGAGCGTGCCCCGTCCCGGGGACGACGGGCGGCGGCACCTGGGGAGTGCCGGGACACCTCCGTCCCTCGATAGAACATGCTGATCCACCCTCTCGTCGAGGCGCAGGCGCGGCGCGCGCCCGAGGCGCCCGCCCTCGCCTTCGGGGGCGAGTGCCTCAATTACGCCGAGCTGGAGGCGCGCGCCAACCGCCTGGCCCGCGCTCTCCGCCGGCGCGGCGTCGGCCCCGAGGCGCTGGTGGGGGTGGCCGCCGAGCGCTCCGTCGAGACGATCGTCGCCCTCCTCGCGGTGCTCAAGGCCGGGGGCGCCTACGTGCCGCTCGACCCGAGCTACCCGAGCGAGCGGCTGGCCTTCATGTGGGGGGACGCCAGCCGCCCGCGGCCGGGCGGCGCGGCGCCCGTCCTGCTGACCCAGGAGCGGACCGCGGGCGCAGTGCCGGCGCACGGCGCCCAGGTGCTGCGGCTCGACGCCGACGCCGCGCTCTGGGCGGGCGAGAGCGCCGAGCCGCTGCCGGCCGGCGAGGCCGGCGTCGATCACGACCACCTCGCCTACGTCATCTACACCTCGGGCTCCACCGGCCGCCCCAAGGGGGTGCTGATCGCCCACCGCGGCGTCGTCAACGTGATCCGCGAGTCGGCGCGGCTGCTCGACGTCGGCCCGGAGAGCCGCGTCCTCCAGCTCGCCTCCCTGTCGTTCGACGCCTCGGTGCTGGAGATCTTCACCGCGCTTTCGACCGGCGCCTGCCTGGTGCTGACGCGGCGCGAGACGCTGCTCTCCGGCGAGGCGCTGGGGCGCGAGCTGGCGGCCGAGCGCATCACCACGATCGCCATCCCGCCGAGCTTGTTGGACAAAGTGCCGGAGGGGATCGAGCTGCCGGCGCTGCGCTCGATCGTGGTCGGCGGCGAGGCCTGCTCGGCGGCCACCGCGGCGCGTTGGGCGCCGGGCCGGCGGTTCGTCAACGCCTACGCGCCGACCGAGGCGACGATCTTCGCCACCGCGGGGGAGTGCACGGGGCTCGATCCGAGCCCGCCGGCCATCGGCGTACCGATCGCCGAGACCGAGGTCCAGCTCCTCGGCGCCGACGGCGCCCCCGTGCCGCCGAGCGAGCCGGGGGAGATCTGCCTCGGCGGCGCCGGCGTGGCGCGCGGCTACCTGCACCGGCCGGACCTGACGGCCGAGCGCTTCGTCCCGGCGGCGGGCGGCGGCCGCCTCTACCGCAGCGGCGACCTCGGGCGGCAGCGGCCGGACGGCAGCCTGGAGTTCATCGGCCGGGTGGACTTCCAGGTCAAGGTGCGCGGCTTCCGCATCGAGCTGGGGGAGATCGAGGCGGTGCTCGGCGAGCACCCGGCGGTGCGCAGCGCGGTCGTCGAGGCGCGGCAGGGCGGCGAGGGGGGCGAGCCGAGCTCAACCGAGAAGCGCCTGGTCGCCTACGTCGTGCCGCGCGGCGCCGCCGACGGCCTGGTGTCGGCGCTCCGCGCCCACCTCGCCGAGCGGCTCCCCGATTACATGGTCCCCGCGGCCTTCATCTTCCTCGACGCGCTGCCGATGGCCGCGACCGGCAAGGTGGACCGCAAGGCGCTCCCCGCCCCCGACCGTGCGCGGCCGGCGCTGGAGACCGCCTACGCCGCGCCGTCCGGCCCCGTCGAGGAGGCGTTGGCGCGGCTCTGGGGGGAGCTCCTGGGGCTCGACCGCGTGGGCGCCCGCGACAACCTCTTCGCCTTGGGCGGCCACTCGCTGCTGGTGGCGCAGATCGTCAGCCGGGTGCGCCAGGACCTCGGCGTCGAGCTGCCGATCCCGGCGGTCTTCGAGCAGCCGACGATCGCGGCACTCGCCGCCCGGATCGCCGCGGCGCGCGCCGGGGGCGTCGAGTCGGACGAGCCGGAGCTGCCGCCCGTCGAGCGGGTGCCGCGCGACCGGCCACTCCCCCTCTCCTTCACCCAGGAGCGCGTCTGGTTCCTGAACCAGCTCTCCCCCGGCGCCATCGCCTACAACTTCCAGTTCAC
>DASWHY010000030.1:0-1768 GCA_036397955.1 Thermoanaerobaculia bacterium
ACCAGCCGGACTTCATATGGTGATGGTATCACAGTTGACATAGCAGGCTGACACTTGCTAGGTTGCAAGTAATGGCCCCGTCCCGCCTCGCGGCGCTGGCCGCCCTGCTCGTCACCGTCTCCATCTCGGCCGCCGCGCCGGCGGACGAGGTGACGGCGACGGCGGCCAGGCTGCGCGAGCGGGCGCTGGCGACCGACCACGCCTACGAGCTGGCCCGCGCGCTGGCGCTCGAGGTCGGGCCGCGGCTGGCGGGCTCCGACGGCGACCGCCGTGCCGTGGGCTGGGCGGAGCGGGCTCTGGCGCAGGCGGGGCTCGCGGCGGTGTGCCGTGAGGCCGTGACCGTCCCGCGCAGCCGCTCGTCGTCGCCGCGCTCGGCGGCAGCGTCGGGACGCCCGAGGCGGGCCTGGAAGCCGAGGTCGTCCGCTTCCCGTCGCTCGCCGCGCTCGCCGCCGCGCCGCCGGGGTCGGCTTCCGGGCGGATCGTCTTCATCGACCAGCGCATGCGGCGTACCCGCGACTTCACCGGCTACCGCGAGGCGGCGCCGGTGCGCCGGGCCGGCGCCACCGCGGCCCTCCGGCAGGGGGCGCTCGCCCTCCTCATCCGCTCGATCGGCACCTCCACTGCCCGGCTGCCGCACACCGGGCGCGTCATCTACGAGCCCGGCGTGCCGCCGATCCCGGCCGCCGCGCTCGCGCTCGCAGATGCGGACCTCCTGGCGGCCCGCCTCGAAGCCGCCGCCGCGAGCGGGGGTGGGGTGCGGGTTTGGCTCCGCCTGACCAGCCGCCTGCTGCCGGACTCCGAGTCGGCGAACCTGCTGGCGGAGGTGCGCGGCCGCGAGCGGCCGGAGGAGATCGTGCTCTTGGGCGCGCATCTCGATTCCTGGGACCTCGGCCCGGGCGCCCTCGACGACGCGGCGGGGGTCGGCATCGTCGTCGCGGCCGCCCGTCTCCTCGCCGAGCTGCCGCGGCCGCCGCGCCGCACGGTGCGCGTGGTGCTCTACGCCAACGAAGAGTTCGGGCTCTCGGGGGCGCACGCTTACGCCGAGCGCCACCGCGAAGAGCTGCCGCGCCACGTCCTGGCCGTCGAGGCGGACCACGGCTGCGCCGCCGTCTACCAGCTTTCGGCCGCGGTCCCCGCCGCGCGCCTCCCCGTCGTCGAGGCGATCACGGGATTCCTCGCCCCGCTCGGCGTCGAGCGCGGTGGCGGAGAGGTCGAGGGCGGGTCCGACCTCGGGCCTCTCCGGGAGGCGGGGGTGCCGATCCTCGCGCTCGATCAGGACAGCAGCCGCTACTTTGACGTCCATCACACCGCCGACGACACCGTCGACAAGCTCGATCCACACAGCCTGCGGCAGGTGGTGGCGGCCTACGCCGTCGCCGCCTGGGCCGCCGCCGAGATGGAGTGAGCGCGGCGGACGGCACGCTGCTCCTGACGGCGAGCGAGGTCGTTGCCCTCCTCGACCTGCCGTCCTGCATGGCGGCCATCGAAGAGGTCCTCCGCCGCCACGCCGCCGGCGAGACCCTGCCGCCGCGCGTCCTCGGCCTGCCTGCCGACGGCGGCGGCGTGCACGTCAAAGCGGCCGGTGTCCGCGCCCCGGCATCGCGCCTCGCGGTCAAGGTCAACGCCAACTACCCCGGCAACCCCGAGCGCTTCGGCCTGCCCGCGATCCAGGGCGTCCTGGTCCTCTTCGACGGCGCCGACGGGCGCCCGCTCGCGGTCCTCGACTCGATGGAGCTCACCGCCCTGCGCACCGCCGCGACGAGCGCCC
>DASWHY010000031.1:0-1752 GCA_036397955.1 Thermoanaerobaculia bacterium
GTCCAGGGTCTCGCCATCGGTCAACACCGCCTCGGCCACGCGGCCGTTGCCGTCGAGCCGCTCCACCGAGGCGCCGGTGACGATGCGCACCCCCTCGGCCCGGTGCTTCTCGGCCATGAGCGCGCCGATGGCGGGATCGGCCACCCGCGCCAGCACCTGATCGGCGAGCTCGACCACGGTCACGGCGGCGCCGCGCTTGCACGCGCTGGCCGCGACCTCGAGCCCGATATAGCCGCCGCCGACGACGACCAGCCGGCGCCCCTCGCCGAGCTCGGGCCGGAGCGCCAACGTATCGTCGAGGTTCCGGATGTAATGAACGCCGGAAAGATCGGCGCCGGGGCATTGGAGCCTGCGCACCCGCCCGCCGGTCGCGATCAGGAGCCGGTCATAGGCAAGGCTCTCGCCGCCGGCGAGCTGCACGCGGCCATCCTTGCGGTCGATCCCCTCGACCCAGGTCTCGAGCCGCAGCTCGATGCGGTGCTCCTCGTAGAAGGCCAGCGGGTTGAGGAAGGTCTTCTCCGGTCCGTCCTCGCCGGCCAGCAGCTCCTTGGAGAGCGGCGGGCGCTCGTAGGGCACCCAGGCCTCCTCGCCCAGGAGCACGATCCGTCCTTCGAAGCCAGCCTGGCGCACGGCCTCCGCCGCGCGCCCCCCGGCATGCCCCGCGCCGATGATGACCATGGTCCCGTCCGCCGCCACCCGATGCCTCCCTCGATCCGCGTCGCCCATCCGCGCGCGGCCTCTCGTTAACACGAAGCGGGGCGCCGGGCCAGACGGGAGGGCGCGGCGGCGATTGACGGGGGCACGCGCCCGTGCGGCAATGGCCGTGGGATTCGCGTTCCATGTTGCGGCTGGCCACCATCGGATACGCGGGCACATCGCTCGCCGGTTTCATCGACGCCCTCGCCGGGGAAGGCGTGCGCACCCTGGTGGACGTACGCGCGGTGCCCGCGAGCCGCCGGCCGGCGTTCTCCAAGCGCGCCCTCGCCCGCGCGCTCGGCACCGCCGGCATCGCCTACCGCCACCTTCCTGCCCTGGGGAATCCCGCCGAGGGCCGCGCGGCCGCTCGTCAAGGACGCATCGCGGACTACCGCCGCATCTTCGCCGCGCGCCTCGGGGAGCCCTCCGCCCGCGACGCGCTCGCTGAGATCGCGGGCCTCATGGACGAGGCGTATCCCTGCCTCCTGTGCCTCGAGTACGACCCCGCCCGCTGCCACCGCATGATGGTAGCCAACGCCCTCACAAGGATGACCGGCGTTGCCGCGCGACATCTCATGGTCCGGCCCGGCGACCGGCGCCAGCTTCCCCTCGATCTTTGAACGCTCCGGGATCCGCGCTGCGATTCTGCGAGAACGCACGGGAGGCACCTCCACTTTCTTACGACCTGGGGACGCCCCCGTATTCCTGCTCGATGCGCTGCAGCTCGTCGTTTCCCTGCTGGCCGTAGAATTGCCGTATATCTTCGGCGAACGGCTGCCTGCCCAGGTAATCCTCGGCAACGCCGGTCTGCTTCAGCTCCTCCAGCAGCGCCTTCTGGGCGCACAGCGCGGCGATCTGGAGAGCTCCCGGGATCACGGCGCAACTAGCGCCCGCGTCGCGGTACTGGCCGAGCGTCATCCCGCGCGGCAGGACGCCCACCGTGGGCTTGCCGACCGCCTCGCACAATTCCCGGATGCGTTCCTCCCCGCGGGCCGAAAGCCAGGCGGCGTCGGCGCCCGCCTCCATGCAGGCGACGAGCCGCTCCAGCTTCTCCCC
>DASWHY010000032.1:0-1757 GCA_036397955.1 Thermoanaerobaculia bacterium
GAGGCCGTGGCTCACCTCGCCGTGGTCCCCCAGCGCCTCGCCGTGGTCGGCGGTGACGGCAACGAGCGCCGGCTCCTCCTCGCCGGCGAGGAAGGGCCCGAGGAGCGGCGCCAGGAAGGCGTCCGTCGCCGCCACCTCGCCGAGGTAGGGGTCGGCGGCGTAGCGCGAAGCGAAGGGCTCCGGCGGCGCGTACGGCGCGTGCGGGTCGTAGAGGTGGACCCAGAGGAAGCGCTTCTTGCCGGCGTTGGCCCGCCACCAGGCGAGGGCGGGCGCCACCACTTGATCGCCGGGGCGCTCGGCGATGACGAAGGCGGTGGGGGCCGAGCCCTCGGGGTAGCGGTCGTCGTAGACGTCGAAGCCGCGGCCGAGGCCGAAGCGGGCGTCGAGCGGGAAGGCGGCGACGAAGGCGGCGGTGGCGTAGCCCGCGCCCCGGAGCAGCGTGGCGAGGGTGGGGAATCGGGGGGCGAGCGTGAAGCCGCTGTTGTCGCGCACCCCGTGCTGGTGCGGGTAGAGGCCGGTGAGGATGTTGGCGTGCGAGGGCAGGGTCACCACGTTGTGGGCGTGGGCCTGCGGGTAGACCCGGCCGGCGGCGGCGAGGGCGTCGAGGGCGGGGGTCTCGACTTCGCGGTTGCCGGCGAAGCCGAGGGCGTCGTGGCGGAGGGTGTCGAGGGTGACGAGGACGACGTCGGCGCCGCGTGCGGCGCCCGCGCCGGGGTCTGCGCGCCGCGCCAGGAGCCACCACACCCCGCCGCCGGCCAGCGCCGCGAGGAGCAGCGCGGCCGGCGCCAGAGCGCGGCGGCGGTTCATCACAGGTCCTTGAGGAAGTCCTTCACCTCCGCCGCCTTGTCGTGGCTCGGGGCGATCTCGAGGAGCTTCAGGAAGTCGGCTTTGGCCTCGGCGGTCTTGCCCTGCGCCAGGAGCGCCAGGCCGCGGAAGTAGTAGGCGTCGGGCAGAGTCGGGTTCTCCTTGACGACGCGGTCGAACTGCGCCTCGGCGCCCGGCATGTCGCCGTCGTTGTACTTCTTGATCCCCAGGTTGAGCAGGGTGTCGGGGGCCACGGTCGTGCCCTGCGGGAGCTGCGCCAGGTACTTCTGCGCCTCCTGCTCGCGCCCTTCGGCGACCAGGGTGTCCACCAGCAGGCGCAGCGTCTTCTCGTCCCCCGGCTTGAAGGTGAGCGACTCCTCGAGCGTCTTGACGGCCTCCGCCTTCTTCCCCTCGGCGGCGTAGGTCTGGGCGACGCCGAACATCACCGGCGCCTTCTTCTCGTTCTCTTCGATCTCGGCCAGCGCCTTCTGGTACTCGGCGCGGGCCTCGGGGTACTTGCCCTGGGTAAGGAACTGGTTGCCCTGGGTGATGGCGGTGGCGGTGGCGCTGGCCTGTTGCGCCTCCTGCGAGGGCGCCTGCGCCACGGCGGGCCGGAGCTCGATGCGCAGCGGCTCGGGCGCACCGAAGCCGCCCTCGATCACCTTGGTGGCGCCCGCCGCCGTGTTGTAGCCCGCGGCCTCGATGGTGATCTCCCAGTTGCCGGTGGCGAGACCGCCCACGGCCCAGCGCCCTTTCTCGTCGGTCTTGGTGGCCTCGGGGCCGTCGTCCTTGCCCTCGCGGCGGACGGTGACCGTGGCCCCCGTCACCGGCTGCCCGTCCTGGTTGGGGACGAGCCCCTGCACCCGGCCGCGTCCCGTCCAGTCCTGCGCCGAGAGCGGGAGCGCGACGGCCGCGGCGAGGACGGCGATCAGCAAGAGGAGGGTGCGGAATCT
>DASWHY010000033.1:0-3697 GCA_036397955.1 Thermoanaerobaculia bacterium
ACAGGTTGGCGGCGAGGCCTCGCTCGACTCGACACCGGGCGCGGGGACGACGGTCACCCTGGAGGTGCCGGTCGCGCGCCGCGCCGCGCGCGTGCTGCTGGTGCGGGTCGGGCAGCTCCGGCTGGCGCTGCCGTCGGCGGCGGTCGCCCGCGCGCTGCGGGTCGCCCGCGCCGACCAGGTCGAGCGCGACGGGCGGCGGCTCGCGGCGGTGGACGGCCGCCTCGTCCCCTACGCCGCCCTCGCCGAGCGCTACGGCCAGGCGGTGCCGGAGCGGCCGCTGCTGCTGGAGGGCGCGGTCTCGGGAGCGCCGCTGGCGCTCCTGGTGGACGACGTCGAGGGCGAGCAGGAGGTGATGGTGCGCCCGGTGACCACGACCGTCGCGAGCGACCGGCTGCTCGAGGGGGTGGCGCTCCTCGCCTCCGGCGAGCCGGTGGGGGTGCTCTCGCCGCCGGCGCTGGCCCGCCGCGAGGCCAGCCTGGCCGCGGCCGGGCCGCGCCTGACGACCGCCGCGGCGCGCACGCGGGTGCTCCTGGTCGAGGACTCGCCGGCCACCCGCGAGATGGAGCGGCGCCTGCTCGAGGACGCCGGCTTCGAGGTGACGGCCGCGGCCGACGCGGAGGAGGCGCTGGCGCGGCTGGCGGAGGCCAGCTTCGACGGTCTGGTCGTGGACATCGAGATGCCGGGGATGGACGGCTTCGAGCTCACCGCCCACCTGCGCGCCGGCGACCGCACCGCGCAGCTGCCGATCGTCGTGGTCTCGACCCGCGACCAGCCGGCGGACCGGCTGCGCGGCCTGCGCGCCGGCGCCGACGCCTACCTGACCAAGCAGGGCCTGGACGCCGGCGAGCTGGTCATGCTGCTGCGCCGGCTGGTGGGGCGGTGACCGTGGTCCGGGTGCTGATCGTCGACGACTCGCTCTCCGTACGGGCGGTGCTGCGTCGCTTCCTCTCCCGCGCCCCGGACCTCGAGGTCGTCGGCGAGGCCGAGGACGGCGCCGCGGCGGTCGAGGCGGCCGCCGCGCTCGGGCCCGACGTCATCCTCATGGACCTGCAGATGCCGGTCGTCGACGGCTACACCGCGATCGAGCGCATCATGGCCCATCGCCCGACGCCGATCGTCGTCCTCTCCTCGCTCGCCAACCGCGACGCGATGACGACCGGCTTCGAGGCGATCCGCCGCGGCGCCCTGGAGGTGCTGCCGAAGCCCGAGGACCCCGCGAGCTGGGAGCAGCTCGCCGCGAGCCTCGCCGCGACGGTGCGCGAGCTGGCCGGCGCTGCCCTGGCACCGGCACGGAGCGCCGCGATGCCGGCGCCGAGTGCCGGGACGCGCCGCGCGCCGGCGCCGCCCGCCGCGCTCTCCCCCAACGACCTCCGCTGGATCGCGGTCGGCGCCTCGACCGGCGGCCCCGCCGCCCTGCGCGAGCTGCTGGCGGAGCTGCCGCCCGACCCGCCGGTCACCGTCCTCGTCGTGCAGCACATCGCCGCCGGCTTCGAGCTGGGCTTCGCCGACTGGCTCGCCCGCGAGCTGCGCGCCGACGTCCGCCTGGCGCAGGACGGCGAGACGCCGCGGGCGGGGGCGGTGCGGATCGCCCGCGCCGGCGCCCACCTGTTGCTGGAGCCGGACGGCGCGCTGCGCCTCGACGCCCAGCGCCCGCCGCGCGCCGGCCACCGGCCGTCGATCGACGAGCTCTTCCTCTCCTGCGCCGCGAGCTGCCCGCGGCAGACGGCCGGGGTGCTCCTGACCGGCATGGGCCAGGACGGGGCGGAGGGGCTCCTGGCGCTGCGGCAAGCCGGCGGGCTGACCATGGCACAGGACGAGGCGAGCGCGGTCGTCTTCGGCATGCCGCGGGTGGCGCTGGAGCGCGGCGCCGCCGAGCTGGCGCTGCCGCCGCGCGAGCTCGGGCGGACGCTGGCGCGCGCCTGGCAGAGGGTCGCGGTATGAGCGAGCGCCGCGTCTTGATCGTCGACGACAGCGACGTCACCCGCGCCGTCCTCGCCCGCACGCTGCGCGGCGCCGGGTTCGCGGTGCTCGAGGCGCGCGACGGCGTCGAAGGCGCGGTGCTCGCCCTGCGCGAGCGGCCGGACGTCGTCGTCACCGACCTCGAGATGCCGAACCTGGAGGGCTTCCCGCTGCTGCGCCTGCTCAAGTCCGATCCGGCCACGGCGCACATCCCGGTCCTGGTGCTGACCGCCGAGTCGGGCGCGGCCTCGCGCTTCTGGAGCCTGCGCACCGGCGCCGACGGCTACCTGACCAAGACCCACGAGCCGCAGGCGCTGATCGAGATGGTGGAGCGGCTGCTGCGGGAGGCGCCGCCCGCCGCGCCGTCCGAGGAGGCCGCGCCGGCCGGGCCGCTCGACGTCCTCGGGCGGGTGGCGCGGCAGCTCGACCGCAGCCTCCTCCAGGCCACCCTGGTCAACACGCTACTCGAGCGCGGCATGGCGGCCGCCGACTTCGACGAAGCCAGCCGCTCGGCCCTCGAGACCCTCGGCGAGGTGGTGGCCGCCCGCTTCCTCGCCGTCGCGGTCGGCGAGGCCGACGAGGCGATGATCCACGTCCTGCTCCAGGAGCCGATCCGCGAGGAGGACCTCGAGGAGCTGACCGGCCGGCTCGTCGAGAGCCTCGAGCTGGCCCCGACGACGCCGGTCGAGGTCGAGTTCAGCGGCGGGCGCGGCGACGGCGAGCCGGTTGATCTCGGGCGTTGCGTCTGGTTCCCGCTGGCGGTGCGCGGCGCCGCCGCCACCCTCTGCTTCCTGCCGCGCGAGCCGGAGGCCTTCGACGCGCGCACCCGCGCCCTCTGCGAAGGCCTGACCGGCCACCTCGCGCTGGTCCTCGACAACGCCCGGCTGGCGCAGCGGCTGCGCGAGCTCTCGACGCTCGACAGCCTGACCCGCCTGCTCAACCACCGGTCCATCCTCGACCGCCTGGCGGTCGAGCTCGAAGGGGCGCGCCGCTACGGCCACCCGGTGTCGGTGATCCTCTGCGACTTCGACCACTTCAAGGAGGTCAACGACACCCACGGCCACCTGGCCGGCGACCGCGTGCTGCGCGAGGGCGCGGCGGCGCTCCGCCGCGTCCTGCGCGCCACCGACGTCCTCGGGCGCTACGGCGGCGAGGAGTTCCTCGTCGTCCTCCCCTCGGTCGATCTCGACCCGGCGCGCCAGGCCGCCGAGCGGCTGCGCAAGGCGCTCGAGCGCAGCTCGATCGCGCTGCCGACGCGCGAAGAGGTGCGGATCAGCGCCTCCTTCGGCGTCGCGGCGAGCGGCGAGCTGGCCGAGCGGCTGACCGGCGACCTCCTCGTCTCCCTCGCCGACCGCCGCCTCTACGAGGCCAAGGCGGCCGGCCGGAACAGGGTGTGCCCGTGAACGGCCACGAGGCCGCGGTGCAGCGGCTCGCCGTCCTGGTGCGCGAGGCGACCGGCAACCATCTGCCGCCGTCGCGCCTGCCGTTCCTCACCGAAATGGCGGAGCGGCGGGCGGCGGCCGCCGGCCGCGACGGCGTGGACGCCTACGTGCGGGCGCTCGCCGCCGGCGAGCTGCCGGCCGAGTGGCCGCGCCTGATCGCCCTCTTGACCGTCAAGGAGGGGTACTTCTTCCGCGCGCCGCAGCAGTTCCGGGCGCTGGGGGAGCGGCTGCTGCCGGCCCTCGCCGTCGGCCTCGGCGCGGCGCGGCCACTGCGCATCTGGTCGGCCGCCTGCGGC
>DASWHY010000034.1:0-2050 GCA_036397955.1 Thermoanaerobaculia bacterium
GAGCGGGACGAGCTCGTTGCCGCGGCGCTCAGGGCTTACTTCGCCTGGCCCCGGCCGGGCGAGGACGCGCCGGACCTTGCCATCATCAACGCGCACGCGGACGAGCTCAACGCGGAGGCCGAGGACGCACTGTCCTACCAGGTCCCGCTGTGAGGCGCGGCGAGCTCTACCTCGTCCAGCATCCCTCCGCCCGCGACCCTCGAAAGCAGGTTAGTTCCCGTGGCGCCGCGGCGCGGAACCCTTCGCGGGGTACGATCGGCGCCGGGAGCCGTGGGCGCCGTTGTCGCCTTGACCACCTACAGGTGATCCCCTAGGCTCGCCAGTTCCCTGCGGCGGCGCGGGGCACGGGAGGTGGATTGCAAGAGGTCCGCACGATCGGCGTGGTCGGCGCCGGGACGATGGGGCAGGGGATCGCGCAGGTGGCGGCGCAGAGCGGTTACGACGTCATCCTGGTGGACGTCGCGGCGCCGGCGCTGGAGCGCGGGCGGGCGCAGATCGCCAAGGGGCTCGACCGGCTGGTCGCCAAGGGGACGCTGGCGCCGGCGGAGCGCGCCGCCGCCGGCGCGCGGGTCGCCGCGCACGGCGAGCTCGGGCCGCTCGCCGCCGCCGACCTGGTCGTCGAGGCGGTCGTCGAGCGGCTGCCGGTCAAGCAGTCGGTCTTGACCGAGCTCGACCGCATCTGCCCGCCCGCGACGATCCTGGCCTCGAACACCAGCTCGATCTCGATCACCAAGCTGGCGGCGGCCACCGGCCGCCCCGGGAAGGTGATCGGCATGCATTTCATGAACCCCGTGCCGGTGATGCAGCTCGTCGAAGTGATCCGCGGGCTCGCCACCGACCAGGAGACGTACGACACCGTCGAGACCGTCGCCCGGCACATGGGCAAGACCCCGGTCGAGGTCCACGACGCCCCCGGCTTCGTGTCCAACCGGGTGCTGATGCCGATGATCAACGAGGCGGTCTTCTGCCTCCAGGAGGGAGTCGGGAAGGCGGAGGCGATCGACGAGGTGATGAAGCTGGGCATGAACCATCCGATGGGGCCGCTGGCGCTCGCCGACCTGATCGGCCTCGACGTCTGCCTCGACATCCTGCGCGTCCTCCAGCAGGGCTTCGGCGACCCCAAGTACCGCCCCTGTCCGCTGCTGGCGAAGATGGTCGACGCCGGCCACCTCGGGCGGAAGACCGGACGCGGCTTTTACACGTACTCCTCATGATGTATTGCCAGGTCTGCGGCACCCTGAATCCGGACGAAGAGGAGTTCTGCTCCCGCTGCCACCAGAAGCTCCTGGTGCTCTCGGGGGTGGCCCTCGAAGAGGACAGCTCCTACGAGGAGTCCTCCGAGGAGAGCTTCTCCTTCGACGAGCACCTGCTCGAGCGGATCTCGATCCTCGAGGAGGCGGTCAAGCGCACCGCCGAGACCGTGCGCCAGCTCCTCGGCGCGCTGCACAAGCAGGAGCGCAACCTGCTCATCAACCAGACCGGCATGACCACCCTGCGCGAGCTCCTCGAGCAGAAGCAGGTCATCGGCTGGGAGGAGTGGAACGAGCTCTGGGAGTCCAAGATGGACTACCAGCTCCTGGCGCTCGAGAAGCGCGAGCGCTTCCTCGCGATCAAGGAGCGCATCGCCGCCCTCCACCACGGCGACAAGCGGAAGATCTTCCTGCAGCACCTGGAGGACGCCGAGTACGCGCTCTTCGCCTTCGACATCGAGCGCGCGGTGCGGGCGCTGGAGGCCGCCCACAAGCTCGACCGCGACAACTACGAGCTGGCCTACTTCCTCGGCGAGACCCACTTCAATGAGGGTGAGCCCGACCAGGCGCTCGCCTACTTCGGGCGCGTGCTCGAGATCAAGCCCGACCACTACGAGGGCCTGGTCTACAGCGGCGTCATCCTCTACGAGCGCGGCGAACACGCGCGCGCCGAGGAGAGCCTCAAGCGCGCCGTCGCCCTCTACCCCGAGACCTTCCTCCCCAACTTCAGCCTCGGCGCGGTCTACGCCAGCCAAGGGAACCTGTCGAAGGCGGTGCTCTTCCTCGAGCGCGCGGTCAAG
>DASWHY010000035.1:0-4928 GCA_036397955.1 Thermoanaerobaculia bacterium
CTTCGGCAGGTACTCGGTCAGGGCCGGGAGATAAACGTGGGCCTTGGCTAGGAGCGCCTCGGCCTTGATGATCAGGTCGAGGAGCCGGTCGAGGTAGTCGAGGTTGAGCGGGGCGCCCTGCTTTTTGGCGCGGAGGTAGTGGACGGTGAGCTTGCCGACGGCGCGCTCGACGGACTCTTGCAGGCCCCGCGCGCCGTGGATGCGGTAGTCGGCGACGGCGGCGCGGAGGGCCTGGAGGATGTCGAGCGCGACGGCGCGGAGCGGCGGGTCGAGCTCGGTGCGGGCGGTGTAGGCGAAGAGGGCGTTGAGGCGGGCTTCGAGCTCGGCGAGGTCGTCGGGCGGCAGGACGAGCTCGGGGTGCTCCTCGGCGATGCGCAGGCCGCAGAACTCGACGGACTGGAGGACGATGTCGGAGAGGCCCTCCTGGAACGGGGCGTAGCGGCGGGAGTCCTGGTCGAGCCGGGCGGAGAGGAGGCCCTTGCGGGCCGCGGGGAAGTAGCGCAGGTAGCGCGGCGGGTCGAGGCCGGGGATCGCGGCGATCGCGGCCTGGGACTGGACGAAGAGGTCGTCGAGGAGGACGAGCTTGCGGCGGAGGGCGAGGTCGTCGGCGGGGTCGAGCTCGAAGACCTCGCCGAGGGCGTCGCGGATGGGGCGCCCGTCGCGGCAGGCGCCGCGCAGGGCGAGGAGCAGGCGGTGGAGGCGGAAGGCGGAGTTGGTGGTGCGTTCCATGCGGAAGTCCTCGATGCCTAGCCGATGAATTGCGCCGTGCCGGGGATCTCCGGCGCGGGGGTCTGCCAGTCGCGGCCGACTTCGACCGCGTGCTTGCCGGGCCGGCCCCAGCGGACGAGGAGCCAGTCGACGGGGTGAAGAAAGCCGTTGCGCGGCGGCTGGGCCGGCCGCTCGAGGGTGGCGAGGAGGCCGCCGTCGAAGCGGACGAGGCGCAGCGGCAGGAGGAGCTTGGGGAAGGGGCCGGCGAGCGCCAGCTCGCGCAGCCGGAAGCGCACGCTGCCGGACTCGAAGCGGATGGCCGCCAGCCAGCGGAGGGCGCCGTAGTAATCGGGGCCGCGGCTGGTACCCGGCGTCGCCAGCTCCTCGGCGCTGACGAGGCGGCCGTTCGGGCGCCGGTGCGGCAGGCCGAACAGCTCGCGCAGGAGCGCCGCGGCGGCCTGGTTGCGCGGGACCGAGGTGCGGGCGCGCAGGCCGGGCGCCCAGGGCTCGCCGTCGGTGGCGGCGAGCGCGCGGTAGAGGCGGAGCGCGCGGCCGAGCCAATCGAGCGCCAGGTGCTCGAGCTCGCGCACCCCGAAGTCCACGCCGAGGCGGAGGATGGCCACGTGCGCTTCGAGGTGCATGCCGGCGTGGGGGTCCGGGCAGAGGCACTCGGTGCGGTACAGGCCCTGGTCGCGCTCGAGGGTGTAGAGCTTGCGGACCTGGTCCATCGCCAGGCGGCGCTCCTCGACGGTCGTGGTGGCGAGCTCGACGCGCCAGGCCCAGCTCGCGACGAGCATCGCCTGGTAGTTGGCGGTCTCGCGCCACGGGCCGCCGTCGAGGCCGAGGATCCGGCGGTAGTACGGCACCTCGCGCGGGTCGGAGACGACGTTGCCGGCGAGGCAGTCGGCGAGGCGGGCTTGGAGGGCGACGTGGGTACGGGGCGATGGGGGCTTGGATGGCTCCATGAAGGCTCCTCTCGTTCGACGCGCGGCGTTGCGGGAGAGCGGTGCGCCGCCGGCGGAGGTCAGATCTCCGCCGGCGGCCGTTGTGTTGGGCCCGCTCGGTCAGCTGGCGGTCGGCTCCTCCTTAGCCGAGGCCGGGGCCGGAGCGGGGGGCGTGACCTCGTCCTTCTTCGGCGGGCCAGGCAGAGCGTTGGGCTGGATGCCGAACTCGTGGAGCAGGAGGGCGCGTTTGCCGTACCTGCCCCGGAGGGCGGCGACGACGCGGCCATAGAGCTCAGCGCCGCGGATCTCGGCGTCGAGCCGCTTCTGGGTGGCCTCCCGGAAGCGGGCTTCGTGCTGGTCGGTCTGGGTGATGAGGGCTTCGATCTCCTGGACGATGCCGCCGAGCTCGGTCTGGTCCTCCTTGAGGTGGGCGAGCTCCTCCTGGCGGGGCTTCATCCCCTCGACTAAGGTGTTCCAGGTCTTGAGCTTATCGGCGGTAGAGCTGAGGTTCGTAGGCATGATCGGCTCCTTCGGTTGGGGGTTTTTGGACGGCCGGAGATAGATCTCGGGGACCGGGAGATAGATCTCGGCGGCCCGGAGATAGATCTCGAGCTATGGGAGATTCATTTCCGGCGCTCCGAGATAAATCTCGGCGGCTGAAAGATTCATCTCCGGGGCGCCGAGATAGATCTCGCGGGCCGGGAAATAGATCTCCGGCACGCCGAGATAAATCTCGGACTCTGGAAGATGAATCTCGGCGACCGGCTCGGAGCGCTTTCCGCACCTGGATCTTCCCTACGCCACCTTCTCCAGGGCCGCCGCGAGCTCCAGCTCCTCCTGGGTCAGCCCGCGGGCGGTCTTGGCGGTGGTGAGGGTGAGGGTGACGGCGCCAGCGGCGATCTGGACGCCGCTCAGGCGGAGCTCCGGGAGCGCCCGGAGCAGCTCCTGGATGCGCTCGGCCTTCAGATGCTCGGTGACGGGGGTCGGGGGCGGTTTTCGGGGCTTGGCCATCTCATGTCTCCTGTGAACCGGCACCGGGCGGAATGTCCGGGCCGGAAGTCGAATCGGCAAGCTTGTGGACCTGGGCGAAGAGGGTGCGCGCCCGCTCCTGCAGGGCGCGGGCTTCCTCGTTCCGCCCCTGCTCCCGGCGCAGCTCGGCGAGCAGCCGGCAGAAGGTGGCGTTGACGGCGAGGTCGGTCGCCAGGTCGAGACGGGCTTGGGCCCGGAGGAACGCGAAATCGGCGCCGGTCAGATCGCGGCGGTGGCGCCGCGCGTTGCCGACCAGGGCCCAGGCCTGGCTGTTCAGCTCGGCCAGCAGCGTCACCGGCACGCGCGCGACGTCGAGCTTCCCCACCAAGGTGATGACCAGCCGCGCCAGGTGCTCGGCCTCGCGGGGGTCCGAGGCGGTCACTTCGGCGCTCCGGTCGAGGAGAAGAAGAGCGAGTGCGGCCGAAGGGCGCGCCACGGCGGCGCGGTGGTCCCGCCGCAGGCGCAGGAGCTTCTCCAGCTCGCGCTGGGCCGCCTCGCGCTCGCGGAAGATGTCGGGTACCTCGGCCGCGAGCTTCGCCTCGAGGGCGGTCCACATGGCGCTGTAGTCGATGGGGCGGGAGAAGCGGGATGGGGGCTCCTGGCGTGGCGCGGGCGTCTGCGCTTCGAGGACCTCTCGGAGGACGGCGCGGCAGGAATCGCAGACCAGAGCGTGGGCGAGCTGGCGCCGCTCGGCGCGAGGCAGCGGCGCGAGCAGGAAGAGCGCATCGAAGTGGCTCAGGTGGGCCATCGACGTGGATGCCACCGACGGAAGATGGGAATGCTTGGCACGGGATAGATGACAGCACAGAACGGCGCTGCATGTCAACACCAGCCCCAACGCTCCCTGCTAGCGACTAACATGAGATGAGATGTACAATCCCGGCGTGGATCTCAGCGAACGAGCCGAAGCCGAGAATCAGCGGGTCCTCAAGGCGTTGCGCGAGCTCATCTACCGCAAGCGCCTGTCGCTCCGCGAAGTCGGCCTCCTCATCGGCCGGCGGCACGACTACTTGCGCCAAGTGTTCAGCGGCGCGATCGAGCTGCGCTACCTGCACATCGCCGGCATCCTCGCCGCCCTCGACGTCTCGCCCGTGGAGTTCTTCGAGGAGGTCTACGGCCCGCCCGACGTGCGCGGCAAGCCCGCGGCCCAGCCGCCGCACCCGGACTACCCGCTCAGCGCCCGCCTCGTGCGGCACGCGAGCCTGCGCGTGCTGATCTGGAGACTGAAAGCGAAGGGGATCTTCAACGACGAGGAGGTCGAGCGCCTGTTCTCAGAGCTCGACCGCGAGATGCCCGAGGTGCCGCCGCTGTCCTAGCGGACGTGTTGGCGGCGGCGCAACGGAGTGAACGCTTTCCCCGCACGGCTCCGCCCGCCGATCGCCGCCATCGTCGCCGCGCTGGCGATCGCCGGAGCTCTCGGCGCAAGAGGCGCGCCGCGCTGGCGGCCGGCGGGACCGGACGGTGGCGGCCCCATCGTGCTCGCCGCCGACCCCGTGGACGCCGCGATCCTCTACGCGGCGGTGCCGGTACCCCCGTACGGCCTCGACACCAAGCTGTTCCGCAGCCGCGACGGCGGGCTCTCCTGGACCGGCGCCAATCTCGGCCTCGAAGGCGAGCGGGTCATCAGCCTCGCGATCGACCCCGCCGAACCGGCTCGGCTCTACGCCGTGACCGCCGTCCAGGGCGGCATCAGCGACGGCGCGGGCGGCGTCTACCGGAGCGACGACGCCGGCGCGCACTGGACCCGCGTCGGATCGCCGCCAACTCCCGGAGGTCTCGGCGGTTCCTCGACGCTCCTCATCCTGCCGGAGGCTCTCCTCCTGAGCACCTTCCGCGGAGTCGTCCGCAGTCGCGACGAGGGCGAGACGTGGGAGCCCTCGGATCCGTCGGCCCCGTCCGACGTCCTCGCTCTCCAGGCCGACCCCCGTGACGCGCGGATAGTCTATGCAGCCGGGTGGTTCGGGCGCGCCCGCAGCCGCGACGGCGGGCTTACCTGGACGGCGCTCAACGATCCGCCGGGCTGGCGGGGCGACGCCGTCACCGCGTTCGCGCTCGCGCCGACCGCGCCGCGCACGCTCTACGAGTACACCTTCTGGCGGGGCGTTTATCGCTCCCGCGACGGCGGCGACACTTGGAAGGGACCCTCGGCAGTGCCCGGCATCGGCAACCTCGAGACCGAGCATCTCTTGGTTGATCCCGAAGACCCGAAGACCTTCTATCTCGCCACCACCGCCGGCGCCTTCGTCA
>DASWHY010000036.1:0-2911 GCA_036397955.1 Thermoanaerobaculia bacterium
CCGCTCCAGGTCCGCCAGGCGCTGCCCGACCTCTGGATCGGCGCCGCCTGCCTGGTGGGGTGGAGCGCCGGCCTGCCGGCGCGGCGGCTGGCTCGGCCGCTCGCGGGGCTGCTGCTGCCCGGGGCCGTCCTGGCCCTGCTCGGCATCCTCCAGTTCCACGGCCTCTACCGCCCCTTCGAGCTTCTGGGGGTGACCGCCGGGGCCGAGCGGCTGGCGGTGACGTCGCTCGCCGGCAACCCGGGGGAGCTCGGCGCCTTCCTCCTGCTGGCCGCCCTCTGCGGCGGCTGGTGGCTCGCCCGCGCCGCCCCCGGGCCCCTGCGCTGGGGCGGGGCTGCGGCGCTCGCTCTCTGCCTCTACGGCCTGGCGGTGACCCTGACGCTGGCCGCTCTGGCCGCGCTCGCCGCCGCCGGGCTGGTCTTCGCGGCGCTCGCGCTGCCGCCCCGGCGCGCCGCCGCCCTGCTCGGCGGCGGGCTGGTGGCCGCGGCGCTCCTCGCCGCCGCTCTGCCGCCGCTCCGCGTCCGGCTGGCGGAGAAGACGGCGCAGGTGCTGGCGGGGGAGTGGAACGAGGTGCTGACCGGCCGGGCGGACGGCTGGCGCGCCGCGCTCTGGATGACCGCCCGCCATCCGTGGACCGGCGTCGGTCACGGTGCCTACGCCGCCGAGTTCGTGCCGGCCAAGGAGGCGTTGCTGGCGCGCGGGGTGGGCTTCTACGCGAAGGAGCGGCGGGTCTTCGCCAACGCCCACAGCGAGCCGCTGGAGGTGGCGGCCACGTTGGGGCTCCCCGGCGTCGCCGCCCTCCTCTGGGGGGTCGGTGTGCTGGCGGCCTCGGCGCGGCGGATCCGTGAGCCCCGTCTCGATCGCGCCTTCGCCTGGGCGGGGTTGGCGGGGCTCGCCATCCTTTCTCTAGTCCACTTCCCCTTCCGCACCGCTCTCGTGGGCTACCCCGCCCTCCTCTTCTTCGCCTGGGTGCTGCGCCGCTCCGCGGAGGCCGCCGAGTGAAAGGGCGCACCCTCGCCGCGCTCCTCGGGCTGGTCCTGCTCCTCGGGCTCGCCACCCACACCGCCCGGGCGCGGGACCGCCTCCTCGCCAATCGCATCGTGCGCCAGGTGGAGCTGGTGACGATCGCCGCCGCCCGCGCCGGGGCCCTCTCGCCGCGCCTGGTGGCGGTCAACCTCGCGGCGCTGCGGCGGGCGGCGGCGCTCGACCCCGCGGAGGTGGCGATCCCCATGGCGCGCGGCGGCCAATTTCTTCTGCTCCGCCGGCCCCACGCGGCGCTCGAGGCGTACGGCGAGGCGCTCGCCCTCGAGCCCCGGCCTGAAATTTACTTGAACCTGGCGCGCGCCCATCGCGCGGCCGGCGACGCGGCACGCGCGCAGCAGGCCCTCGAGCGGGTCTCTCGGCTCGATCCCTATCTCGCCGGCACGCCCGACCCGTTGCGCCCGTAGCTAGTCCGTCAGTTTCTCTTCCACCGCGTAGCGCACCAGATCGGCGTTGGTCTTCATGTTCATCTTCTCGAGGATGCGCGCGCGGTAGGTGCTGACCGTCTTCACCGAGAGGTGGAGCGACTCGGCGATCTCGCCCACCGTCTGGCCGCGGCCCATGCGCCGCAGGACCTCGAACTCGCGGTTCGACAGCGTCTCGTGCGGCGCCTGGCCGAAGCCGCCGCTGAGGCTCTCGGCGAGCCGCTCGGCGAGAGCGGGGCTGACGTACTTGCCGCCCTTGTGGACCTTGCGGATCGCCTCGACGAGCTGGCCCGGGGCGACGTCTTTAGTCAGATAGCCGTCGGCGCCCCCCTTGAGGCAGCGGATGGCGTAGTGGTCCTCGGGGTGGACGGTGAGCATGAGGACGCGCAGCCGGGGGTCGCGCGCCTTGAGCTCCTGCGCCGTCTCGAGCCCCCCCTTGCCGGGCATCGAGACGTCGAGGAGGACCACCTCCGGCTTGGTCTCGCGCGCCCGTTCGAGCGCCTCGTGCCCGGTGCCGGCTTCGGCGACGACCGTCAGCCCGTGAGCCTCGACGATCTTCTTGAGGCCCTCGCGGACGATCTGATGGTCGTCGGCGATGAGGATCTTGATCACGCGATCGAGCGTTCCATCAGGTGCGCGAAGCTTAGCCCAACCCCAGCCTGGCGCCCGGGCCGGCGTGAAAAAAGCTTGTACGGAGTCGGGGAAAGCCGGGAGAGCCGTCACAGCTCGGCCTTTACCGAGCCGCCGCGCCGGATCCCACGGTGCGATAACCGCGGGCGCTGGGCCCCTCGCGGGCGATGACCAGCGCCGGCTGCTCCTGCGCGAGGATGCGGCGGTAGAGCTGCGTCGTCTCGGGCATCGGCGCGACCTCGAGCTCCGTCGCGAGGAGACGCCGCAGCGACTCGTAGACCGCGACCGCTCGGCCGCGGCGTCCGGACAGCGCGTACAGGCGCATGAGCTGGCGATGAGGCTCTTCCGCCAGCGGCTCGATCACCTGCAGCCGGCGGGCGTACTCGATCCCCGCGCCGTAGCCGCCGTGGCGCAGATGGTGCTCGACCAGGTCGGCGAGGGTGGCCACCGCCGCTTCGCGCCAGCGCTCCTGCTCGGCCAGCATCCAGTCCTCGAAGGTGGTGCCGCCGGGGAACCAGAAACCGGCCAGGAAGTCGCCGCCGTAGACCTCGACGGCCCGACCCAGCGCGCGCGGCTCGATGGCGCCGTGCGGATCGCGACCGCGGCGCAACGCCTCGGCGAAGACCGCGAGATCGATCCAGGCGCCGGGGGGAGGCGTGAAGGCCAAGCTGTCGTGGCGCGTCGTGAGCGGCGACGGGTCGCCGGTCGGCGGCGTCAGAGTCTGCCGGAGATTGTAGAAGGCCTGGCGCAGGTTGTGCCGCGAGGTCGCCGGGTCGGCCTCCGGCCAGAGCAGGGCGCCGAGGCCCTCTCGCGGCAGC
>DASWHY010000037.1:0-2849 GCA_036397955.1 Thermoanaerobaculia bacterium
CGCGGCGAGGGCCGCGACGTCGCCCACCGGGACCAGCGGCCCGTAGCGCCCGCCGGCGAGGATCTCGCGCGGCCCGGAGGGGCAGTCCGTCGCGACCACCGGCACCCCGAGGGCGAGGGCCTCGGTCAGGGAGTTGGGCGATCCCTCCCAGGCGGACGACAGGACGAACAGCCGCGCCCGCGCCATCCAGGCGTAGGGATTGGCGGCGAAGCCGGGGAGCAGCAGGCGGTCGGCGACGTCGAGCTCGCCCGCGAGCTTCTGCAACGCCCCGCGCAGTCGCCCCTCGCCGAGGATCACCAGCCGCGCCGGCCGCTCGGCGTTGACCCGCGCGAAGGCGCGCACCAGGGTGGCGAAGTCCTTCTGCACGGTGAGGCGGCCGGCACCGACCAGGACCGGCTCACCATCCTGCTCCAGCCACGGATGCGGGCACGGCGCCGCCGCGAGCCCAGCAAGGCGCGGGGTGATCACCGGATTGCGCACCACCACGATGTGCGCCGGCGGCACCCCGGTGGTGCGCCGCGCGTCCTCGGCGACGCCGGCGGAGACCGCGACGAGGCGGTCGACCCCGCGGTAGAAGAGGCGCATCGGCGCCAGCCGCAGGGCGCGGGTGAACGCCGAACGCCCCTCAAGGGAGGCCGAGAGGTTAGTGCCCAGGCGCCCCACCAGGCGACCGCGCCAGCCGGCCAGGCGCCGCGCCAGGACCGCAGCGCGGATCGCGCGGTCCTTGGCGGCGAGCAGGGCGTCCGGCCGCTCCCGCCGCAGGTAGCGCGCCATGGCCGGGGCGGCGAGGGCGCTGTGGCGCACGCCGAGATCGACGAGGCGCACCCCGGCCGGCAGGCGTTCGAGGTGGGCGCTGTCGGCGCGGATCGCCAGCAGGTCGACGGCCACCTGGCGCGCGGCGATGCCCTCCACCAGGTTCAACACCATACGCTCCACCCCCCCCTCCCCGGAGAAGGAGATCACCACCGCCAGCCGCATCACGCCGGCAGCTCCAAACCGAGGGCGGCGGCATAGGCACGGGCGCTGGCCGCGACGGAGAAGGGCGCGGCCGCCGCGCGCAGCTCGGCGGCGGCGGGCGGGTGGGCGAGGGTAGCGGCCATGGACCGAGCCAGGGCGGCATCGTCGCCGATGGGCGCCAGTGCCCCCACGGTGCCGTCGCGCAGGATCTCCCGGGGGCCGCTGGGGCAGTCGGTCGCCACCACCGGCACGCCCACCGCCAGGGCCTCCATCAGTACCACCGGCGCCCCCTCGCAGCGGGACGAGAGAACGAACAAGGCGGCCCGGGCCATGTCCGCATAGGGGTTGGGCACGAAGCCCGGCAGGGCGACGTCGCGATCGATTCCCAGCTCCCGCACCAGGGACTCGAGCTGTGGCCGCTGGCGGCCCTCGCCTAGGATGATCAGACGGCAGGGTCGCTCGCCGCGCAGGCGCGCAAAGGCGCGGATCAGGGTGGCGAAGTCCTTGCGCGCGCACAACTCCCCCACCCCCAGCACCACCGGCACGCCGCGGTCGTCAAACCATGGATGGGACGCCGGCTCGGCGGCCTGCGCCCGGAGCCGCTCCCCGGCGATGGGGCTGGGGACCACCGAGATGCGGCGCGGGTCGAGGCGGCCGGCGCGCGCGAGGTCCTCGGCCACGCCCTGGGAGGGGACGAGGATGGCGTCGGCCCAGGGATAAAAGAGCCGGATCGAAGCGTACTGGAGGCGGCGCTGCAACCAGCCGCGCCGTGCCAGGTTCTCGGAAACGGTGGTGCCGACCCGAACCGCCACCCGGGTTGGCACACCCGTCAGGCGCCGGGCCCACAACGCCATGCGGTTGAGTCGGTCCTTGTCGGTCAACAGGGCCGCCGGACGCTCCCGGCGCAGGTAGCGCGCCAGGGGCCCGAAGCTGCTCGCCACGTGGGCCGTGCCCAGATCGATGCGCCGCACCCCCGCCGGCAGGGTCGCGAAGAACGGGCCGTGGTTGGCGATCTGCACCAGATCGATGGATACCCCGCGGCGGGCGAACTCACCGATCAGGTTGGTCATCACCCGGTCGACCCCGCTGTGGCCTGAGGTGGCGAGGAAGATGGCGAGGCGCGGCGGGTCAGCCACCCATCCCTCCTGCACCACGCGCCTCCGCCATGAAGCCCCGAGCATACCCCTGCGCCGGGAAGGGCTCGGCCCCGGCCATCAGCACTTGTGGCGCCGGGAGCGCGTCGATCGCCGCCCCGATGGCTGTGGCCGGCGCCCCACCGTCACCCGCCCGGACGATGGGACCGCAGCAGCCGCCGGCGAGGACCTCCCGGCTCCCGCCGGGGCGATCGGCGGAGACCACCGGGAAGGCGGTGGCCTCGGTGAGGACCTTCGGGCAGCCCGCCCGGGCCGACGAGCGGACAAACAGGTAGTCGCGGCCCATGCAGGGGATCGAAGACAGAGGGCTCTCCTGGTTACCACCCGTGAGGACGGCGAGACGTGGGCCACACCTTCCGACCACGCCACCCACGGACTGCCGTCATTGTAAGGCCCACCGAGACGCCGGCGTAGCGTGTTGTTCACCTCCGGGCGGGTTTCGTGCATTCCATGCATGAAGTCGCGGCGCCATGTGTCCACGCCCGGGCGGGCCCGGCGGCTGACTGCGTCCTCGGTCTGCCGGCAAGACTGCACGGTGCAGACGATGTTGGGATCACGCGCACGGTCCTTATACGGCGCGACTCGGCGACCGGCGGTCGGCCGGGACCCTTCAGGCGAAGGGCACCCACCGTTTAATGCGGGCGCTCATCCGGTGGCGGGCCAGCTCGCGGTCCACCACTTCCTGGTGGACGACCCAGTTGATCTGGATCGAGCGGCGCTCGCCCGCGAAGGGCGTGT
>DASWHY010000038.1:0-5841 GCA_036397955.1 Thermoanaerobaculia bacterium
CGCCACCGTCCACCCTTCGGTCACCCCGGCCAGGATCAACCGCAGCGAGTGCTCCCGCCCGAGGGCCAGCGCGGCCCGGATGTCGCTCGCGCGATCCACCGCCACGACCAGCGGCAGCTCGCCGCGCACGACCGGCACCAGCGCCTCCAAGTCGAGCCGCGAGAGGGCGTACGGCCGCCGCTCGCCGCGTTCGAAGGCGGGGCGGTTGGCGGCGTAGTCGGCGGCGTCCTGGAGGGCCTCGCGCAGGCGGAGAAGGGCCGCGCCGCGCGCCCCGCCGGCGCGGCGCATCCCCTGCTCGCCAAGGACGGCGAACATCGCCGCCGGGGCGCGCACCACGAGGTCGCTCCCCGTGCCGAGGTGGATGATCGCGCCCTGCCCGGCGATCAGGCCGGCGCCGGGGCCCGGGGCCACCACCGCCCGCGTCAGCCCTTCGACCCGGTTGACCGGGATGAGGATCGAGCGCGGGTTGATCGCCTCGGCCACCGTCAGGGCGGCGGTGATCTCGTCGTCCTCGACCGCGAAGTCGCGCGTCGTCTCGACCTGATCGACCTCGACGACGCCGAGCCGGGTCAGCGAATCGAACAGCCCGGGCGTCACGACCTTGCCGCGGGCGTCGATCGTCCGCGCGCCGGCGGGCACCGCGACATCCCGCCCGACGGCGGCGATCTTGCCGTCGTGGACGACCACCGTTCCCCCTTCGATCGTCCCTTGCGGCCCGACCGTGTGGACCGTCCCGCCGACGATGGCGAGCGTCTCCGCCAGCGCGGCCGGCGCCGCGCCGCCCGCCGCCGCCAGCGCCAGCACGACCATCGCGGCGAGCCCCCCGCGCGCGCTCACCGCCCACCCTCCTGACCGACGCTGAAGTCGGTCCGCGGCGTCAGCGCCGGGTTCCCCCGCTCGTAGACCAGCGCGCCGTCGATGTAGACCTGGTCGGCCTTGGTGTAGACGCTGAACGGGTCGCCGCTCCAGAGGACGACGTCCGCCATCTTCCCCGGCTCGAGCGAGCCGGTCTTCTCCGCGATCCCCATCGCTTTGGCCGGGTTGATGGTGAGCCAGCGGATCGCCTGCTCGCGGGAAACCGGGATGCCGGCGCGGTTGGCGGCGCCGATCACCTTCGCCGCCTCCTGGTTGAGGCGCTGGATCCCCTCGGCCGAGTCGGAGTGGACGATGGCGCAGCCGCCGCCGGCGGCGTCCACCAAGGCGATGTTCTCGCGGATGCCGTCGAGCGCCTCCATCTTGAACCCCCACCAGTCGGCCCACATCGCGCCGCAGGTGCCGGCCGCCGCCAGCAGGTCGGCGATCTTGTAGGCCTCGACGGCGTGGTGGAAGGCGGCGATCTTGAAGCCGAACTCGCGCGCCAGGTCGAGCATGATCGCCATCTCGTCGGCGCGGTAGCAGTGGTTGTGGACCAGGACGTCGCCGGCGAGGACGCCGGCCAGCGTCTCCAGCCCGAGGTCCACGTCCGGCCGTTGGCCGCCCCGCTCCTCTTCGCCTTCCTCGTCCTCCTCCACCCGGCGCTTGCCGTACTTCTCCCATTTCTCGCGGTAGCGCTGCGCCGCGAGGAAGGCCGCGCGGTAGCCGGCGACGTTGCCCATCCGCGTCGAGGGGGCGCGGTTGCGGCCGCCGTAGCGCCGCTTGGGGTTCTCGCCGCAGGCCATCTTGAGACCGTAGGGGGCGCCGGGGAACTTCATCGCCTGGACGGTGCGCGCCGGCACGTTCTTGAGCGTCACGCTGCGGCCGCCGATCAGGTTGGCCGAGCCGGGGAGGACGAGCATCGAGGTGACGCCGCCGGCCAGCGCCAGCGGGAACTGCGGGTCCTGCGGCCAGACCGAGTGCTCGGCCCAGACCTCGGCGGTCACCGGGTCGGTCGCCTCGTTGCCGTCGCCGTGCGCGTCCACCCCGGGCGAGGCGTAGACCCCGAGGTGGGAGTGGACGTCGATGACCCCCGGCGTCACCCAGCGGCCGGCGGCGTCGACGACGACCGCGTCGGCCGGCGCCGCGACGTCCCGCCCGACCGCCGCGACCTTGCCGTCGCGGAGCAGCACCGAGCCCCCCTCGATCGCCGGCCCCGCCGCCGTGAGGACGGTGGCGTTCCGGATCAAGGTCGGTCGCGAGGGGAGCGGTTTGTAGGTCGAGGGGTAGGGGTCGCCGGAGCGGGTGGTCGCGCCCGGCTCTTTGGCGGCCTCGGCGGCGGTCTTGGGCGCGGCGGCGGGGGCGGTCGCACAGCCGGCGGAGAGAGTGAGCGTCAAGAGCGTGGCCAGCCCGCCAGTCCATCGCATCGCGAGACCTCCCTCGGAACGGCGGCGGATGCTAGCACGCGCCCCGGCGCCCGGCCGGCCGGCACCGCTCTTGAATGGCGATCTCGCCCAGGAGGTCCCTCCTCATGTCCCCGCGACGCCCGTGTCTCGTCCCCTCCGGCGCGGCGCTCCTCGCCGCCGCTCTCCTCGCCCTCCCGGCGCCCGCCTCCGCGCAGACCTTCGGCCGCAACAAGGTGCAGTGGGAGAAGTTCGACTGGCAGGTGCTCTCGACCGAGCACTTCGACGTCCACTTCTATCCGCCGGCCGATCAGGAGGCCCAGGACGCGGCGCGCATGGCCGAGCGCTGGTACGACCGCCTCAGCTCCGTCTTCGGCTTCCAGCTCAGCGGGCGGCGGCCGCTCATCCTCTACGCCAACCACAGCGACTTCCAGCAGACGACCGTCGTGGGGAGCCTGATCGGCCAGGGGACCGGCGGCTTGACCGAGCCGCTGCGCACGCGGGTGGTCATGCCGCTCACCGGTTCCTACGCCGAGACCGACCACGTCCTCGGCCACGAGCTGGTGCACGTCTTCCAGTTCGAGGTCCTGCTCGGCGGGCGGGATCAAGGGCGGGCGCAGACCGCCGGCGCCCAGCTCCCGCTCTGGTTCATCGAGGGGCTGGCGGAGTACCTGTCGATCGGGCGAGAGGCGTCGCACTCCGCGATGTGGCTGCGCGACGCCCTGGCGCGCGAGGACCTCCCCGACCTCCGCCGCATGTCGCGCGAGTCGCGCTTCTTCCCCTACCGCTGGGGGCACGCCTTCTGGGCCTACGTCGGCGGCCGCTGGGGCGACCGGGTGGTGGGCAACCTCTTCACCGCCGGCGCGGCGCTCGGCGTCGAGGGGGCGCTCGAGGAGGTGCTGGGGACCCCGGCCAAGGAGTTCTCCGAGGCCTGGATCGAGGCCATCCGCCGCGACTACTCGCCGATCGTCACCCGCCGCACCGCGCCGCGCGGGGTCGGCCAGCGCCTGCTGCCGCAAGGGGACCGCATCCGCGACGTCTACGTCTCGCCGGCGGTCTCGCCGGACGGCAGCCAGGTGATCTTCCTCTCGACGCGGCGGCTCTTCACCTTCGACCTCTACCTCGCCGACGCGCGCACCGGAGAGCTCCGGTCGAAGCTCCTCTCGGCCGACGCCGACCCGCACTTCGACGCCTTGCGCTTTCTCGACTCGGCCGGCACCTGGTCGCCGGACGGGCGGAAGTTCGCCTTCGTCGTCTTCGGCCAGGGGAGCAACCAAATCGCCATCCTCGACGTCGCTTCTCGCCGGATCGAGCGGCGCATCCGGCCGGCGGGACTGGGCGCGCTCTGGAACCCCGCCTGGTCGCCGGACGGTAAGACCCTCGCCTTCTCCGGCGCCGAGGGGGCGATGACCGACCTCTACCTCCTCGACCTCGAGAGCGAGCGCCTGCGCCAGCTCACCGACGACCGCCACGCCGACCTGCAGCCGGCCTGGTCGCCGGACGGCAAGACCCTCGCCTTCACTTCGGACCGCGGCCCGGAGACCGATTTCTCGGCCCTCCGCTACGCGCCGCTCGGGATCTGGCTGCTGGACGTCGAGAGCGGCCAAGCGCGGCCGGCGGCGGCGCTCCAAGAGGCCGGCTGGGGGCGGGCGCACGAGGTCAACCCGGCCTTCGCGCCGAGCGGGCGGGAGCTCTTCTTCCTCTCCGACCGCGAGGGGGTCAACGACCTCTACCGGCTGGAGCTCGACGGCGGCCTGTCGCAGGTGACGCGGGTCGCCACCGGCGTCTCCGGCATCACCACGCTGTCGCCGGCGCTCTCGGTGGCGCAGCAGAGCGGCCGCCTCCTCTTCTCGGTCTTCGACGACACCTCCTATGCCATCCACGCCCTCGAGCCGCAACAGGCGCGCGGCGAGCCGGCGGGCGCCGGGCGGGGCGAGGCCCCGATCGCCGCCCTCCTGCCGCCGGTCCAGGCCGAAGCGCGCTCGGCCGTCCAGGCCTACCTCGACGACGAGGCGGCCACGCCGCGCGAGGCGGAGCGCCGCTCCGAGCTCGCCGACTACGACCCCCACCTGAAGCTCGACTACCTGGCGCCGGTGGCGGGAGTGGCGGTGAGCAGCTTCGGCAACATCGTCGGCGGCGACATCACCGCCCTCTTCGGCGACATGCTCGGCCAGCACACCGTCGGCGTCACCCTCTTCGGCACCGGCGGCGCGCTCGACGAGGTCGGCGCCCAGGCCTACTACCTGAACCGCGAGCAGCGCTGGAACTGGGGGGTGGCGGGGGGGCACGTGCCGATCGTCTCGGCGCTGACCACGGTGCGGCCGGTGGTCGTCACCATCGACGGTCAACAGGTACAAGGACGGGAGATCCAACAGTTCCGCGAGACCGTGACCCTCGACCGCGCCTCGCTCGTCACCCACTACCCGTTCTCGATCCGCCGCCGCTTCGAGGCAGCGGTCGGCTACACGCGGATGGACTTCGACCTCGAGGTGTTCTCGGCGACGGTGGTCGGCGACACCATCGTCGACCGCAGCGAGCGGAGCCTCCCGTCCGAGGAGCCGTTCGACCTGATGCAGGCCTCCCTGGCGCTGGTCGGCGACAACTCCTACTTCGGCTTCACCTCGCCGGTGCGCGGCGAGCGCTACCGGCTGGAGGTCGAGCCGACCTTCGGCACCCTGCAGTTCCAGTCCGTCCTCGCCGACTACCGCCGCTACCTCTTCCGCCGGCCGGTGACCCTCGCCTTCCGCGCCCTCCACTACGGCCGCTACGGCCAGGACGCCGAGAGCGAGCGGCTGTCGCCGCTCTACATCGGCCACGACACCCTGGTGCGCGGCTACCGCCTGGGCTCGATCGCCGTCGACGAGTGCACGCCGGTGCCCGACAACCCGCGGGCCTGCCCGGAGTTCGACCGGCTGATCGGCAGCCGCCTGGCAGTGGCCAACGTCGAGCTGCGCGTGCCACTCTTCGGGACGCGCGACTTCGGGCTGCTGGAGCTGCCCTGGTTGCCGACCGAGCTCGCCGCCTTCGTCGACGCCGGGACGGCGTGGACGGCGGACGAGTCGCCGGAGCTGGAGTTCGTGGAGCGCTCGGCCGAGCGGATCCCAGTGTTCAGCGCCGGGATCACCGCTCGGGTCCTGTTGGGGGGATTCGCGGTCCTGGAGTTCTACTACGCGGTGCCGTTCCAGCGGCCGGCCGAAGAGCGGGTCACCGGGTTCGTCATCTCGCCCGGGTGGTGAGCAGCGTCAGCGCCATCTGATGAATCGTAGCCGTCGCGATCTGCAGTGCATCCGGAGAGGCCACCCCGGTAGAGGGCCTTCCTGCACGATCGTTTCGGCCAGCCGCTGGGCTTCGTGGGTGACCTCAAGCAGAAGTATTCCTTCAAGGATCGCCAGCCGACGCCCGAGCTGTCTCTGGCCAAACGAGCCGAGATTCGTTCACCAGGAGGCGTGGTAACAAGGTCGAAATCACTGCGGCGATGGTCCCGCCGTTCACGACTGCGGAAACGCCTCAAGTCTGCAGTAACTCAGGTCCACCGTCGAGCTTCGATACGTAACGTGCCGCGCAGGCCCGGGCGAGTCTTCTGCTC
>DASWHY010000039.1:0-3976 GCA_036397955.1 Thermoanaerobaculia bacterium
GCACACCGTGCCGGTCCTGCAGAAGCGGATCGTGGCGGCCGGCCGGCGCGCCGGCAAACCGGTGATCGTCGCCCCCCAGATGCTCGAGTCGATGATCGAGCAGCCGCGCCCGACGCGCGCCGAGGCGACCGACGTCGCCAACGCGGTTTTCGACGGCGCCGACTCGCTCATGCTCTCGGGCGAGACCGCGGTCGGCAAGTATCCGGTCGAGACCGTGGCGACGATGGCGCGGATCGTCTGCGCGGCCGAGAGCTACGCCCGCCAGACCGCCGCGCCGAGCGAGCCGGTGCGCCTCCTCGGCGACTCCAACCTCCGCCGCACCTTCGAGCTCGAGCCGCTGCACGACCGCACCGGCGGCGACCCCTCGCTCGACGTCCCCGACATGGTGGCCGCCGCCGCCGTCACCGCCGCCCGCGAGCTGGAGTTCCGCTGCATCGTCGCCTTCAGCCAGGGGGGGTTCACGGCGCGGCTCGTCGCCCGCTACCGGCCGAGCGCGCCGATCGTCGCCTTCACCCCGGACGAGCGCGTGGCGCGGCAGCTCCAGCTCGTCTGGGGGACGCGGCCGCTGCTCGCCGAGGGCGAGGTACAGCACCTCGACGGCGTCATGCAGGTGGTGGACCGGAAGCTCCAGATGGCGGGGATCGCGCGGCCGGGAGACCGTATCATCGTGCTCATGGGCCACCCGATCCGCGAGCGCCCGCTGACCAACCTGATGCGCGTCCACCGTGTGCGCTCGCTCGAGGAGTGGGAGCGGGAGCTGCCGGCGTGATCCCGCTCCACGACATCCACACGCGGCACCGCTTCCCGCTGATGGTGGTGGCGCTGATCGCCGCCAACGCCCTCTTCTTCCTCTTCGAGCTGTCGTTGGGCGAGAGCGGGCTCGAGCGCTTCCTGATGTCCGCGGCGTTCGTGCCCGGCAAGCTCCTGGCCGACGGGCTCTCGGCCGGCGACGTCGCCGCCGGGGCGCAGAGCGCCTTCCTCTCGATGTTCCTGCACGGCGGCTGGGCCCACTTCCTGGGCAACATGCTCTTCCTCTGGGTCTTCGGCGACAACATCGAGGACCGGCTGGGGCACGCGCGCTTCCTCATCCTCTACCTCGCGGCGGGCTACGTCGCGACGATCGCCCACGCCTGGGCGAACCCGCTTTCCGGCCTGCCGGCGATCGGCGCCTCAGGGGCGATCTCCGGGGTCCTCGGCGCCTACCTCTTCATCCATCCCAAGGTGCGCATCGTCACCGTCGTCTTCCTGGGTTTCTTCGTCCGCTTCATCCAGGTGCCGGCCTGGGTCTACCTGCCGGTCTGGTTCCTCCTTCAGCTCCTCCCCGGCCTGGCCTCCCTCGGCGCGCCGACGGCGAACCAGCAGGGGGGCGTGGCCTGGTTCGCGCACATCGGCGGCTTCGTCGCCGGGCCGCTCCTGCTGCTGCTGCTCGGCGGCGTCGGGCGGCGGGCCCCCGAGCCGGGGCCGAGGCGCGCCTTCTGAGCCCGGCCGGGCGCCTCCGCTGCCGCTGGGCGGCGGCGCTCGCCTGCCTCGCTCTCCTCGTCCTCGCCGACGCCTGCTGGATCGAGCCGCGCCTCCTGCTGCTGCGCGACGACGTCGACTTGGCCGTCGAGGGCGCGGCGCGCCTCCGCTTCGTCCACCTCTCGGACCTCCACATCGCCGCCGAGACGTCGCTCCTCCGCCGCCTGCTGCGTGACGTGGCGGCGGCGCGGCCGAAGCTGATCGTGGTCAGCGGCGACCTGGTCGACGAAGTGCCGGAGCCGGCGGCGATGGCCCGTCACGTCCGCGCCACCGCCGGCGCGATGGCGGCGCTGCGGCGGACGGCGCCGGTCTTCGCGGTGCAGGGGCACAGCGAGTACCACGGCGCGCTGGTGGCGGCGGTGGCCGACGCCGGCGTCGTCTGGCTCGGCAACGAGGGGCGGTTGGTGGCCGGCCCACCGCCCAAGAAGGAGTCCGGCGGGCTCGTCCTCCTCGGCGTCAGCCAGCAGGTCGGGGAGGACTGGGGCTTCCGGGCCCCGCGCTCCCCCTTCGCGCCGCTCCCCTACGGCGGCGGCCGGCTCTACGGCGCCAAGACCGGCGACGACACCCGCAACGACTACAGCCACTACGACCCGGCGCCCGCGGGCGGCCTCGCCGACGCCGGCGGGCCGCTCGCCTGGAGCGGCTACGACGCGGTCTGCGACGTCTGGATCGAGCGCCGGGAGACCGGCGCCGGGCTCGCCGTCCACAGCCGCTACCCGCTCGGCGAGGACCGGATGATCCGCCTGCGCCGCGCCGAGCCGGTGCGCGGCATGCCGGGGAGCTTCGCGCTGGTCAGCCACGGCACCGCCTTCACGGCCGGCCGCGTGGACACCGGCGTCGAGCCCGAGCTCGGACGCTGGTACCGGATGCGGGTGAAGACGGCGGTGGCGCCCGGCGCGGTGCGCGTCTGGGCGAAAGTCTGGCCGGCGGACGAGCGCGAGCCGCGCGCCTGGCAGGCGTGGGCGGAGGACCGCTCGCGCCACCGCGTCGCGGCGGGGACGGTGGGACTCTGGTCGTGGGGCGGCGGGACTGTGCTCTACCGCGACCTGCGCGTCATCGCCGCCGGCGGGCGGCCGCTCCTCGCCGCGCCGCTCGCCGGCCCGCGGCCGCCGCCGGGGTGGCGGACGGGCGCGCGCGGCACGCGCTTGGCGATGGCGCTGGCGCGCGCCCCGCGGCGGCCGGAAGGGGGCGCGGTCGGCGTCCTCTCGCACTCGCCCGACGTGGCGCTGGAGGCGGCGCGTCGGGGGCTCGACTTCGTGCTCGCCGGCCACACCCACGGCGGGCAGGTCCGCCTCCCCTTCCACGGCGCGATCATCACCCGCACCCGGCTCGGCGCCTACTACGACAGTGGCCGCTTCGCCTTCGAAGGCCCGTCGCGCCGCGGCTGGACCTGGCTCTACATCAACCCCGGCTTCGGCACCTCGATCCTGCCGCTCCGCTTCTGGTGCCCGCCGCGCTGGGCGGTGGCGACGGTGCGCTGATGCCCTTCACCACGCCGCCGCCGCTGCCGGAGTGGCTCGCCCGGCAGCTCCCGGTCCGGCGGGGCGCCTACCTGCTCGAGAGCGGTGAGGACGCCGGGCGGCGCCTCCACTTCCTCGATTCATCGCCGGAAGAGGGGGATCCGGCGGGGCGGCCGGTCCTGCTGCTCCACGGCAACCCGGCCTGGAGCTTCCTCTGGCGGCGGGTGATCGCGGCGCTCCCCGGCTACCGCTGCGTGGCGCCCGACCTCCTCGGGCTCGGGCTCTCCTCGCGGCTGCCGCGGCTCGCCGATCACACCATCGGCCGGCACGCGGCGGCGCTGGCCGAGCTGGTCGAGCGGCTGGACCTGCGCGACGCGGTCCTCGTGGGACACGACTGGGGCGGTCTGCTCGGCGCGGTCCTCGGCGACCGCCTGCCGGGGCGGATCGCCGGGGTCGTCTGGACGAACACCGTGGTGGTCTGGCCGCGCCACCCACGCGGCACTGCGTTCCACCGCTTCGCGCGCGTACCGGTCGTGAGCACGCTGGCCTTCCGCGGGCTCGGCTTCCCGCAGCGGCAGATGCACTGGGTGCAGGGGGACCGGCGCTCGATCCGCGGCGAGGTGGCGCGCGCCTACCGCTGGCCGTTGCGCACCTGGGCCGACCGCGTCGCGCCCCTCGCCCTCGCCCGCCTGGTGCCGAACGGCCCCGACCACCCGACCATGCCGGCCCTCCGCCGCGGCGAGGCCTGGGCGCGTGCCTTCCCCGGCCCCGTCGCCCTGGTCTGGGGCGTCCGCGACCCGGTCCTCGCCCGCGCCCTCCCCCGCCACGAGCGCGCCTTCCCGCAGGCGCCGGTCACCCGCACCGAGGCCGGGCACTTCCTCTAGGAGGAGGTGCCGGACGCCCTGGCGGCGGCGGTCGAGGACGTGGCGCGGCGAGCGGCCGGCTAGCCGCGAGAACGCCCGGCACGTAGGCCGGGCGCTACATCGTTGGCTGGCTCG
>DASWHY010000040.1:0-4697 GCA_036397955.1 Thermoanaerobaculia bacterium
CGCGAAGCGATGAAGCGGGCGGAAGAGGACCCGGACACCGGGCCGCCCCGGCGCCCGTTCGATCTGGATTAGGCCTCGAGCTCCGTGCGCGCCGCCCGCACCAGCAGCGCGCACAGCACCAGGAACGCGGCCACCGCGATCAAGTCCCCCCAGCCGCCGAGCGACTCCCAGTTCGGCGCCCCGCCCTCCGGCCTGCCGAAGAGGCCGTTGATCCAGCCGTGGATCCTGCTCAGCATCGTCGTCTCCGCGTCGGCCGGCCCCACCCGCCACCCCTGGAACCCGGCGATGAGCACCCCGGAGAGCGCCCCGCCGGCCACCAGGCCCGTCGCGTAGAGCATGCCGGAGGAGAGCTCCGACTCCGCCTCCGTCCCCTTGCGGCGCTCCACCAGGCCGCGCAGCATGCCGCCGACGTAGATCGGCAGCGTCGTCCCCAGCGGCAGGTACAGGCCGACGGCGAAGGAGAGCGACTTGACGCCGCACAGCTCGACGACCACGGCGATCGCCATGCCGACGAAGATCAGCCCCCAGGGCAGGTCCTGCGCCAGCAGGCCGCGGATGATCGTCGCCATCAGCGTCGCCTGCGGTGCCGGGTAGTCGTCCGACCCGATGGCGTGGCCGGGAACGATCGGGTTCTTCACCCCCACGGCGCGGTCGATGATGCGCAGCGTCACGCCGATCGCGACGACCGACGCGGCGACGCCGATGATCAGCCCCACCTGCTGCCAGAGCGGAGTCGCCCCCACGAGATAGCCGGTCTTGAGGTCCTGGCTGGTGTTGCCGGCGTTGGCCGCCGCGATGCAGACGATGCCGCCGACGCAGAGGGCCAGCGCCTGGTAGACCTCGCCCGTCCAGCCGAGGGCGACAAAGATCAGGCAGGTGGCCATGAGCGTCGCGATCGTCATGCCCGAGATCGGGTTCGAGGACGAGCCGATGATGCCGACGATGCGCGACGACACGGTGACGAAGAAGAAGCCGAAGACGACGACCAGCAGTCCCATCAGGATGCGGCCCAGGATCCCGGCGCTCGGCAGCTGCGGCAGCAGGGCGACGACCACCACGAGGATCAGCGAGCCGAAGATCACCACCGTGATCGGGATGTCGCGCTCGGTGCGGGTGACCTGGCGGCCGGTCTTGAGGTCGCGCAGGCTCGCGAAGCTCTCGCGGAAGGCGGCGGCGATCGTCGGCAGCGTCTTGATCAGCGTGATGAGACCGGCCGCCGCCACCGCCCCGGCGCCGATGTAGCGCACGTAGCTGCCGCGGATCGCGCCGTAGTCCATGGTCGAGATCGGCGCCTCGCCCGGCCGCAGCACCCCGGAGAGCTGGTCGCCGAAGATGGCGATGAGGGGGATCAGCACCAGGTAGGAGAGGACGCCGCCGGCCACCAGGACGCCGGCGATCCGCGGGCCGATGATGTAGCCGACGCCGAGGTACTCCGGCGTGACCCCGCACTCGACCGTGGCGCGCGGGAAGGCGGAGTCGCGCGGCGCCGACCAGAACGGGTTCTCCTTCCACAGCCCGAGGATGGACATGAGGAAGCGGTAGAGGGCGGCGATGCCGAGCCCGGCGAAGACCATGCGCGCCAGGTTGCCGCCGCGCTCGCCGGCGATCAGCACGTCGGCCGCGGCCGTCCCCTCCGGGTAGGGGAGGACGCCGTGCTCCTGCACGATGAGGGCGCGGCGCAGCGGCACCATGAAAAGGACGCCGAGTGTGCCGCCGACGAGCGCCAGCGAGAAGATGTTGAGGTAGGTGAAGTAGGCCACGCCGCCCGAGAGGAAGATCAGCGCCGGGATGGTGAAGGCGACGCCGGCCGCGATCGACTCCCCCGCCGAGCCGATCGTCTGCACGATGTTGTTCTCGAGGATCGTCGAGCCGAAGCGCCGCAGGACCGCGATCGCCAGCACCGCGATGGGGATCGAGGCGGTGACGGTGAGGCCCGCGGTGAGCGCCAGGTAGACGGTGGCGGCGCCGAAGATGATGCCGAAGAGGGCGCCGAGGACGATGGCGCGGAGCGTGAACTCGGGGGGGGACTGCGAGGCGGGGACGAAGGGCTCGAACTTCCGCGCTTGCGGCTCGGCGGCCATGGCTCCTCCCGAATTGGAGAGCGCATCCTATCCGCGGCCCGCGAGGCACCGCAACCGCGGTGCAAATCGTTGATTTGAGAAGCCTGGGCGTTCTGCGCTAGAATGCCCGCCGGCTCGTGGCTTTTCCACTCCCGCCGCCCGGGCCCCGAAGCGAAATCCCGCGGAACGCAGAAAGGAACATCAACGTGAGCCCATGGTGGTTGCGCCCCACGGCCGAGGGCGCCGCAGACGACGAGCGCGACGAAGTCCGCCGCGACGAACGACCCGAGGAAGCCGAACCGGCCGAGCCGGCGCCGGCGATCCCCGAGCCCCCCCCGCCCCCCTTCTACGCCCCACTCCCCGAGCCCCCCGCCGAGCCCTACCACGCCGCCGCGCTGCCGCGCCCCGTCGAGGAGCCCGAGGAGCGCGAGGAGCACGAGGACGACGACGACGAGGAAGAGGACGGCGAGGAAGAGGAAGACGAAGTAGAAGGCGAAGTGGAGGGCGAGGAGGAAGCGGTCCGCATCCGCCGCCGCTCGCGCTCGCGGCGCGGCGGCCGCGGCCGGCGCAAGGGCGGGCGCGCCGCGACGGCGGCCGCCCCGGCCGCCGGCGCCGCCGCCGAGGAGGACGACGAGGAGGAGCATCGCCGCGAGGAGCCGCCGGCGTTCGCGCGGCGCGAGGACGCCCCGCGCGAGCGCGAGATCATCTACGCCATGCCGGAGCGCGCGCGGTCGCAGGACGAGCGCAAGATCGCCCTCTTCTGCGACTTCGAGAACATCGCGCTCGGCGTCCGCGACTCCGACACCGGCAAGTTCGACATCCTCCTGGTCCTCGAGCGCCTGCTCGAGAAGGGCAAGATCATCGTCAAGAAGGCCTACGCCGACTGGGAGCGCTACAGCGACTACAAACGCCCCTTCCACGAGGCCGCGATCGAGCTGATCGACATCCCGCAGAAGTTCTACTCGGGCAAGAACAGCGCCGACATCAAGATGGTGGTCGACGCCATGGACCTCTCCTACTCCAAGGAGCACCTCGACACCTTCGTCATCCTGTCGGGGGACAGCGACTTCTCGCCGCTGGTCTCGAAGCTCAAGGAGAACAACAAGTACGTCATCGGCATCGGGGTCAAGAACTCGTCGTCGAACCTGCTGGTCGACAACTGCGACGAGTTCATCTACTACGAGGACGTCTGGCGCGACGCCAAACGCGGCCCCAAGCTCGACGGCCTCAACAAGAAGACCGCCGAGGCCTTCAGCCTGATGGTGGAGTCGATCCAGGCCCTGCTGCGCGAGAACAAGGACGTGCTCTGGGGGTCGATGATCAAGCAGACGATGCAGCGCAAGAAGCCCTCTTTCAACGAGGGCTACTACGGCTACTCGACCTTCTCCGAGCTACTCGAGGACGCCGAGCGGAAGAACATCATCAAGCTCAAGAAGGACCAGCGCTCCGGGACCTACATCGTCACCGGCTTCGCCAAGCGCTGAGGCGCCGCACCGTGCGCCAGTAGGCGTTGAGGAGGCGCCAGCCGCGCGTCGCGTCGAGCCGCCGGCGAAGCTCCTCCTCCTCCAGCACCTGCTCGCGCAGGCGCTCGGCGGCCGCCGCCGACCGCTGCGCCTTCCCCTCGGCCTCCTCGGCGAGGGCGCGCGCCGCGTCGCGCTCCGCGCGCAGCCGGCGCACCAGGCCCCACGCCACGCCGGCGTCCTCGTGCGCGCGCCCAGCCGCTTCGGCCTGCTCGGCGGCGAGGAGGTGCAGGCGGTCGAAGTCGATCCGCCGCTCGGCGCTGGCGCCGCCGTCTCCGGCGCCGCGGGCGAGGAGCGCCGCGAGCAGGTGCTCGCTCGCGAACTGGGCGTCGCGGGCGGGATCGCGGAAACCGCGCGCCGGCCGCGGCGCGGGCTGTGCCGGCGCCGGGAGGTCGGCGGCTTCCTCGAGCTCGGCGAAGAGGGCCGTCGCCGCCGGCGCCAGCGCGCTCCAGTCGAGCTCGCGCGCCTCCAGGCCGGCGCGCAGCTCCCCTGCCTCCAGCACCCCGGCGCCGAGCTCGGCGGCGAGCGGCGCGCCGGCGCGCTCGGCGATCCGCGCCAGCGCGCCGGCGAGGTCCGCGGTCAGGGCTTCGACGCTCACCAGGAGCGCGCGCTCCGGGTGGGCGCGGCGGAAGGCGAGCAGGCGCGCGTTGTAGGCGCTCCAGGCGTCGAGCGCGCGCTCGGGGGCGAGCTGGAGATCGAGCTGCAGGCCGCGCCGCAGCAGCGAGAGGGCCACTTCCACCGGGTGGCGGTAGAGGAGGAGGAAGAACGCCTCGGGGGCGAGCGCGCGCCAGGTGTCGAGGAAGAGCGTGGCGCGCGGGTCCTTGAAGCCCCAGAACGGCTTGCCGGCGCGCGCGGCGAGGAGCCCGCGGGCCGCGCGCTCCTCGTCCTGGGCGAGGACCGGCTGGAAGTCGGCGGCGGGCGCGAAGAGCGGCGCCCCTCGCCGCGCCAGCGCCGCGTCGTGGAAGCGGACGAAGTCGAGGTCCTCGAAGTGGCCGCGCGGGTTGCCGCGGCCGGGGGTGAGCTGCCCGCCCATGTCCACGCCCGCCGCCGCGAGGGCGCCCGCGAGGAGCGAGGTACCGGAGCGGTGCATCCCCGCGACCACGAGGCAGGCCACCGG
>DASWHY010000041.1:0-4393 GCA_036397955.1 Thermoanaerobaculia bacterium
ATTGGGGTGCACCGCGGCGCCCCAGTCCGTCGAGCCCTGGCTCGGAACGGGCGGAGGAGAGCTGCAGCCCGGGGCGACGGTCGCGGTGCCACCGGGAGTCGCCACTACATTTCTCCCTCGTACTTCACGCCGCCGAAGACCACCCACAGGAAGAGGAAGCAGCCGAGCGCGTAGAGGGTCAGGAAGGCGCCGTCGATCGACAGCCAGAGGCGCAGCGTCTCCTCCTTGGGCTCGTAGTAGAAGCTCGGCGCGAGGTGGTCGAGGAAGCGGTAGCCGAAGATCCCGTTCACCCAGACGCCCAGCACCGCGACGATCGACACCCAGAGGTGCGCGACGGCGAGCTTGGCCGCGCGCGGGCTCACCGCACCCCACTCCGGCAGCGCGCGGTACACCAACCCGAAGAGAGTGAAGCCGACCCAGCCGAGGAGGACGACATGCCCGTGGACGGGCGCCCAGGGGCAGGCGACCTCGACGCCGCCGTGCAGGTAGTGATGCAAGGGGCCGTAGCCCGTCCAGACGCCGAGGACGAGCAGCGCCGTCCCCCAGCGCACGAAGCGCAGCGAGATCCTCTTCATAGAACCGCTCCTTCCGCGGGACCGCGGGCCGATCTTAAGGTTTGACCCGCCGTGCGCCGCATGGTAAGGTCCGCCGTCCCTTTTTTGGGACGAAACCCTGGAGTCATCCCATGTTTGCAGTGATCGAGACCGGAGGGAAGCAGTACCGGGTCCAGGCCGGGGACGTGATCGAGGTCGAGCGCCTGGCGCGGGAGGAGGGGAAGAGCGTGCGCTTCGAGCGCGTTCTCCTGGTGACGGGCGACGGCGTCAACGAGGTGGGAAACCCCACCGTCGCCGGCGCCGTGGTCAGCGCCTCGCCGGTGGCCGAGACCCGCGGCCCCAAGATCCGGGTGTTCAAGAAGAAGCGCCGCAAGGGCTACCGCCGGACCGCCGGGCACCGGCAGGACCTGCTGCGGCTGAAGATCGACGACATCCAGCTCCCCTCGCCGGCCGCGCGCCGCGAGGACGAGCGTTAAGCGAGCAGCGGGAGACTCGACCATGGCTCACAAGAAGGGACAGGGTTCCAGCCGCAACGGCCGCGACTCGCAGCCCCAGAACCTCGGCGTCAAGCGCTTCGGCGGCGAGGCGGTCAGCGGCGGCTCGATCCTGGTGCGCCAGCGCGGCACCAAGTTCCTCCCCGGCACCAACGTCGGCCGCGGCAAGGACGACACCCTCTTCGCCAAGGTGGACGGCGTGGTGCGGTTCCAGGACAAGGGCCGCCACGGTAAGTTCATCCACGTCGTCCCCGCCGAGTAGCCGCCCCCCGCAGTGATCTTCCTCGACGAAGCCGTCCTCCACGTCCGCGGCGGACGGGGTGGGAACGGCTGCGTCGCCTTCCGGCGCGAGAAGTACGTGCCGCGCGGCGGCCCTTCGGGCGGCGACGGCGGCCACGGCGGCGCGGTCTACCTGGCCGGTGAAGCGCCGCGCAACACCCTCTACCACCTGCAGTTCCAGTCCCTCTACGGCGCCGAGCGCGGGCGCCACGGCGAGGGCTCGAACTGCACCGGCCGCTCGGGCGAGGACCTGGTCGTCCCGGTGCCCTTGGGGACCCGCGTCCACGACGCGGCGAGCGGCGAATTCCTGGGCGAGCTGCTGCGCGACGGCGAGCGCCTGCTGGTCGCCAAGGGCGGCCGCGGCGGCCGCGGCAACGCCCGCTTCGCCACCGCCACCGACCAGGCGCCGCGCCGCCACGAGCCGGGGGAGGAGGGGGAGGAGCGGCGACTGCGGCTCGAGCTCAAGCTGCTGGCCGACGTCGGCATCGTGGGGCTCCCGAACGCCGGCAAGTCGACGCTGATCAGCGTCATCTCCCAGGCCCGCCCGAAGATCGCCGACTACCCGTTCACCACGCTGGTGCCGCAGCTCGGCGTCGTCGCCGAGGGACCGCTCGCCGAGCCGTTCGTCGTCGCCGACCTGCCGGGGCTGATCGCCGGCGCGGCGCAGGGGGCGGGGCTCGGAGTGCAGTTCCTGCGTCACGTCGAGCGCTGCCGCGTGTTGGTGCAGCTCGTCGATCTGTCGCCGCCGGAGGGGAACGCGCGCGCCGACTTCGAGACGGTGGAGCGCGAGCTCGCGGCCTTCAATCCGGAGCTGCTGGAGCGGCCGCGGCTGGTCGTGGGCAGCAAGCTCGACGCGGCGCTCCCCGAGCGGCGGCAGGAGCTGGCGGCGCTCGCCGCCGAGCGCGGCTTGCCGCACCTCGAGCTGAGCGCCGCGACCGGGGAGGGGGTGCCGCGCCTGATCTCCGACCTGTCGCGGCGGCTGGAGGCGGCGCGGGGCCTCGCCGGAGCGTTGCCGTGAAGCTCGGCCTCTTCGGCGGCACCTTCGACCCGATCCATCGCGGCCACGTCGAGCCGGTGCGCGCGGCGCGCCGGGCGCTCGGGCTGGACCGCGTGCTCTACCTGCCGACGGCGCTGCCGCCGCACAAGCCGAAGCGGGAGCTCGCGCCGGCGCACGCGCGCTACGCGATGGTCGAGCTGGCGCTGCTCGGCGAGGAGGGGCTCTACGCGGACCCCTACGAGCTGACGCTCGACCGGCCTGCCTACACCGCCGAGACCCTGGAGCACTTCCGGCGGGCTTGGCCGGACGCCGACCTCCACTTGCTGCTCGGCGCCGACTCCTACCTCGAGCTGCCGACCTGGCGGCGGTGGCGCGAGCTGCCGGAGCTGGCGCGGATCGTGGTGCTGGCGCGGCCGGGATCGGACGTCGAGACCGGCGGCGACGTCATTCGTCTCGAGCAGCCGCCCGTGGACGTCTCGGCGAGCGAGATCCGCGCCCGCCTCGCCGCCGGCCAAGACCCGCCGCCCGGGGCGCTCCACCCCCTGGTGTTAGACTACGTCCGCAAGTACGACCTGTATCGATGACCGCCGGCGCGGAAGCCATCCCCGACACCGACACCCGAGCTCGCGACGCCGTCTCCGCGGCCCTCGACCGCAAGGCGCGGGACCTGCGCGTCCTCCACCTCGGGCGCGTCACCGACTTCACCGATTACTTCCTGATCTGCAGCGGCACCAGCGACCGCCAAGTGCAGGCGATCGCCGACGGCATCCAGGAGCGGCTGCGCGCCGAGAAGGTCCGGCCGCTGCACGTCGAGGGCTACACCCGCGCGCAGTGGGTGCTGCTCGACTACGGCGACCTGGTCGTGCACGTCTTCCAGGAGGAGCCGCGCCGCTTCTACGCCCTGGAGCGCCTCTGGGGCGACGCCCCCGACGTGACCGCCACCTTCCGCCCCGCCGCGACCGCCTGAGGGCGGGGCGCCGCCGCCGGACCTCCGATGCCCCCGGCCGCCCCCGGCCTCGCGCTGCACGAGCTCCTCGCCGGCTCCCCGGCGCTCGCCGCGGCGCTCCCCGGCGTCGAGCGCGCCGCCGCGACCGACCTGCCGGTGCTCCTCCTGGGCGAGCCGGGGAGCGGCCGCTCGACCCTGGCCCGCGCCCTCCACGCCGCCGGCCCGCGCGCCGCCGGGCCGCTCGTCGAGGTGGACCCCGGCGCCTTCCCCAGCGCGCTTTTCGAGAGCGAGCTCTTCGGCTACCGCCCCGGCGCCTTCACCGGCGCCGAGCGCGAGAGCGAGGGGCGGGTGGCGCGCGCCGCGGGGGGGACGCTGGTGCTCGACCACGTCGAAGAGCTGCCGCTCGCCGCCCAGCCGAAGCTCCTCCGCCTCCTCGCCGAGCGTCGCTACGCCCCCCTCGGCGGCCGCGAACAGGAGGCGGACGTGCGCTTCGTGGCGATCGCCGCCGAGGACCTGCCGGCGCGCGCCGCGCGCGGGCTCTTCCGCGCGGACCTCTTCTACCGCCTGGAGGTGCTGGCCTTCCGCCTGCCGCCGCTGCGCGAGCGGCGGGCCGACCTGCCGGCGCTCGCCGAGCGCCTCCTCGCCGACTTGGGCGAACGGCTGGGCCGGCCGGCGCCGCGGCTCGCCGCCGGGGCGCTCGACTGGATGCTCGCGCACCCCTGGCCGGGCAACGTCCGCCAGCTCCGCAACGTCCTCGAGCGCGGGCTGGTGATGGCCGCCGGCACGGAGGTTGATCCGCCGCGGCCGGAAGGGTGGGAGGGGGAGCGGCCGCGCCGGCTGGCGGCGGTCGAGGAGGCGGAGATCCGCCGCGCGCTGGCCTACACGCGCGGCCACCAGGGGCGGGCGGCGGAGCTCCTGGGGATCAGCCGCAAGTCGCTCTGGGAGAGGCGGCGGCGCCTGGGGATCCCCTGATGGGCGAGCGCGTGCTGCACCCCGACCTGACGCCGGCCGAGCGGCGGGCGCTGGTCTGGGAGGGGATCGAGCGCTTCAATGCCGGGCGCTTCTACGACGCGCACGAGTCGTGGGAGGAGGTCTGGCGGTCGACGACGCCGGAGCCGAAGGA
>DASWHY010000042.1:0-2343 GCA_036397955.1 Thermoanaerobaculia bacterium
CGGGGCGCGCCTGCTCGACCGCCTCGGCCGCTTCATGCGCGCGCTCGAGAAGGCCGGCCGGCTCGACCGCCGCATCGAGTACCTGCCGGACGACGAGACGCTGGCCTCGCGGCTGAGCCAGGGGATCGGCCTGACGCGGCCGGAGCTCGCGGTGCTCCTCTCCTACGCCAAGATCGTCCTCTACGACGAGCTCCTGCACTCGACGCTCCCCGACGAGCCGTTCCTGCAAGAGGACCTGGCGCTCTACTTCCCGACGCCGCTGCGCACCCGCTTCGCCGAGGAGATCGGGCGCCACCGGCTGCGCCGCGAGATCGTCGCCACCGCGGTCACCAACAGCATGGTCAACCGGGTCGGCGTCGCCTTCGTCCACGAGGTGCGCGAGCGCACCGGCATGGGGCCGCCGGAGGTGGCGGCGGCCTACGTCGTGGCGCGCGAGGTCTTCGCGATGCGCGCCCTCTGGCGCGACATCGAGGCGCTCGACAACCGCGCGCCGGCGGCGGTGCAATCGACGATGCTCGCCGAGTGCGGGCGGGCGGTCGAGCGCGGCGCCACCTGGTTCCTGCGCACCACCGGCGGCGGCATCGACATCAGCGGTCTGATCGCCGCCTACGGCCCGAGCGTGCGCGAGCTGGCGGCCGGCCTCGAGGGGTTCCTCTCCGAATCCGACCGCAAGCTCCTGCAGGCGCGCGCCGCCGACTTCGCCCAGCCCGGAGTGCCGGAGGAGCTGGCCCGGCGAGTGGCGGCACTCGGGCACCTGGCGCCGGTGCTCGACATCGTGCGCCTGGCGCGCGACGCCGGGGTCGGCGTGGCGCAGGTGGCGCGCACCTACTTCGCGGTGGGGGACCGCTTCGGCTTCGACTGGCTGCGGCGGGCGGCGCTCGGGCTACCGACCGACAACGCCTGGAACAAGCTGGCGGTCTCGGCGATCGTCGACGACCTCTACGGCCACCAGAGCGTGCTGACCGCGCGCGTCCTCGACGGGGCGAGCAACGGCGTCCCCCCCGAGCGGCTGCTCGAGGCCTGGAGCGAGGCGCGGCGCCCGCAAGTGGCGCGCACCGAGCAGCTCCTGGCCGAGCTGCAGTCCGTCGCGGCGCCGGACCTGGCGATGCTGGCGGTGGCCAACCAGCAGCTCAAGTCGCTGGGGACCTAGGGCCGCGCTCCGGTCTGTGCGAGAATCCGTCCGCGATGGCCCGCTTGCGCTTCCGTCCGCTCCACGGCCTCTTCCTCGTCCTCGTCTTCATCGCGGCGGTGCTGGGGGCCGACTACGTGCTCGAGGGGCGGATGGGGCAGGCGCGGTTCGCGCGGGTGGGGCCGGGGCCCGACGGCAGCGTGCGCGTCCCACTCGCCGGGCTCGAGCCGCGCGAGGTGCGCTTCTACCGCTTCCTCAACCCCGGCAACCAGGAGGTCCGCTTCTTCGTCGGGCGCGATCCCGAGGGGGTCGTGCAGGTGGCCTTCGACGCCAGCGAGAGCCACGCCAACGTCGGGCGCGGCTTCCGCCACGAGGGCGAGTGGGTGGTGGACAACAAGTGCGAGACCACCGTCCGCCTCGCCTCGGTCAACCAGGGGGGCGGCGGCTGCAAGCCGGTGCCGCTCGTCCACCGCGTCGAGGGGGACACCCTGGTCCTCGCCGAGTCCGACCTGCTCGCCGGCTGGCGCCTCTTCCGCTGAGGCCTTCGGCATAGAATCCCGGCGGGCCGCGCCGCGCGGTCCGGAAAGGCTCCCCATGTCCTCCGCCGACTTCGTCCTCTACGAAGAGGAGTTCAGACACCTCGAGGAGGCATTGCGCCGGCTGCGCCAGGAGGCCAACGCCAAGGCCGTCTTCCTGATCGACAAGAACGGCCAGCAGATCGCCTCCGCCGGCGAGGTCGAGCAGTTCGACACCACCTCGCTGGCCTCGCTGACCGCCGGCAACGTGGCGGCCACCGACGGCCTCGCCAAGCTCATCGGCGAGCGGGAGTTCTCGGTCCTCTTCCACGAAGGGCAGCAGGACCACATCCACATCTCGATCGTCGCCAAGCGCGCCATCCTGGTGGTCATCTTCGACGACCGCTCCTCGCTCGGCCTCGTGCGGCTGCGGGTCAAGCGCGCCAGCGCCGACCTCGAGCGGATCTTCGAGACGATGGCGGAGAAGGCGGCGCAGGGCACGCTCGGCGGCGGGCACGCCAGCCCGTTCGCCGAGATCACCGACGAGGACATCGACGCCCTGTTCGCCGAGTAGCGCCGCGCCGCGATGACCTTCATCAACTACGCCAGCAAGGAGATCAACTGCAAGATCGTCTTCTACGGCCCCGGGCTCGGCGGCAAGACGACGAACCTGCAGTACATCTACGGCAAGACGGCGCC
>DASWHY010000043.1:0-1529 GCA_036397955.1 Thermoanaerobaculia bacterium
TGCCCTGGAAAGACGTCCGCCAGCTCCTCGCCAGCGACCTCGACCGCGACGGCGACCTCGACCTCCTCGCCGCCCACGCCGGCGGCCTGACTTGGCTCGACAACCTGCGCCAGGGGCGCTTCGCCGACCGCACCGCGGCCGCCGGGTTGCACGGCGCCGGCGCCGTCCTCGCCGCCGCCAGCGCCGACCTCGACGACGACGGCCTCTTCGACCTCGTCGTCGCGCCGGCCGCGGGCGGCCTCCGGCTGCTGCGCAACCAGGGCGGGCGCTTCGCCCCGTGGGACGCCGCCGGGCTGCCCGCCGCTCCCGCCTTCCGCGCGGTCCTCGCCGCCGACCTCGACAACGACGGCCGCCTCGACCTCGCCGCCGCCGGCGACAGCGCCCTCGTCGCGCTGGCCCGCGACGGCGCCGGCTTCCGCGCCCTCCCCCTCGCCGCCGCGCCCGCCGGCGCCGCCGCGCTCGCCGCCGCCGACCTCGACGGCGACGGCGACCTCGACCTGGTCGCCGCCGGCCCCGCCGGCCTCCACCGGCTCGACAACCAGGGCGGCAACAAGAACCACTGGCTGACCGTCCGCCTGCGCGGCCTCACCAAGGGGAACAGCAAGAACAACGTCCAGGGCGTCGGGTCGGTCGCCGAAGTCCGCGCCGGCGCCGCCAACCAGGCGCGGGAGGCGGCCGGTCCGGTCGTCCACTTCGGCCTCGGCGGCCTGGCGAAGGCGGACCTGCTGCGCGTCGTCTGGCCCAACGGTGTGCCGCAGAACCGGCTGCAGCCGGCGCTCGACCAGCGGATCGTCGAGGAGCAGCTCCTCAAAGGAAGCTGCCCCTTCCTCTACGCTTGGGACGGCGCGCGGATGGCCTTCGTCACCGACCTCCTCTGGGGGGCGCCCATCGGCCTGCCGGTGGCCGACGGCGTCTGGGCGTCGGCCGACCCGGACGAGCTGGTGCGGGTGGACGGCGCGCGCCCCGAGCGCGGCGCCTACCGCCTGGCGCTCACCGAGGAGCTGTGGGAGGCCGCCTTCTTCGACCGCGTCCGCCTCTGGGTCGTGGACCACCCCGACGACGTCGAAGTGGCGAGCAACCTGCGCGTCCTCCCCGGCCGCCGCCTCCCCGACGCGGTCCTGGCGAGCCGCGCGCTCCGCCCGGTCGCGGTCGCGTGGGACGGCGCCGGCATGGAGGTCACCGCCCGCGTCGCCCGCCGCGACGAGGTCTACGCCTCCGGCTTCACCGAGAGCGCCTACCAGGGGGTCGCCGCGGCGCCCTGGACCTTCACCTTCGACCTCGGGGAGGCCCCCGCCGCCCCGGTCCGCCTCCACCTCGACGGTTGGGTCTTCCCCGCCGACGCCAGCCTCAACGTGGCCGTCTCCCAGCGCCCCGACGGCCTCGCCCCGACGCCGCCGCTCCTCGAGGTGGAGACGGCGGGCGGCTGGCGGGTGCTGATGCCGGAGATGGGCTTCCCGGCGGGCAAGACGAAGACCATGGTGGTGGACACCCCGGCGCTCCCCTTCGGGGCGCGGCGGCTGCGCATCGTG
>DASWHY010000044.1:0-3525 GCA_036397955.1 Thermoanaerobaculia bacterium
TTCTCGGCCTCGAGCGCGCCGTTGGTCTCGAGATAGGAGGAGATGGCGCGACGCTCCACCGCCACGACCTCCACCGGCACGGCCGCCTGCTGCTCGCCGAAGCCGCCGCCGCTGAAGCCGTTGCCGCCGCCGGGCGCGCCGCCGCCGGGGCGGGAGCCGCGCCCTTCGCGCGGCGAGCCGCCCGCCGGTGAATCGCCGGCGCCGGCCGCCTCGCCGTTGCGGCAGCCGCTCGCGGCAAGACCGAGAACGAGCGTGAAGAGCACTCCGAGGGGAAGGGACGAGCGTCGCATCGAGAGGTTCTCCAAGAGAGCGGGAAGGGACTTCACGCGGGCAGGGCCGGAGTTGCCCGGCAGGCCGAAGCGGCGCAATCATGGCAGCGTCGGGGCGTGAATGCAGGCCCCAAGCCTCTGAATTTACAACTTTTACACGAATCTGACGGCACCGGGCGCGGACCGTTGAAGGCGGCGCGGAAGACGCGTAGGATCAGGGGTGGACCGACGATGACGAAGCCGACGTCCACCGGACAGTCCGGCGACTCGACGGCGCCGGAGCGTGGCCGCGGCGCCCGGGGCGCGCCGCTCGCGCCGGCCGACCTCGTGGGCCGGCGCCTCGGCCGCGTGCGCGTCGAGGCCCTGCTCGGCACCGGCGGCATGGGGGCCGTCTACCGCGGCTTCGACGAGGTGCTCGAGCGTCCCGTGGCCTTGAAGCAGCTCCGGCCCCACCTCGACGCCTCGCCGCTGGTGAGGAGCCGCTTCCGGCGCGAGGCGCGCATGCTCTCGCGTCTCGATCACCCCAACGTCTGCCGGATCTACGACCTCATCGACGACGAGCAGGGCGAGTTCCTCGTGCTCGAGCTCGTCGAGGGCGAGACGCTGCGCCAGGCGCTGCGCCGCGGCTTGACGCACTCCCAGCGGCTGGCGATCGGCGAGCGCGTGGCCGACGCCCTGGCCGCCGCCCACGCCCGCCACATCGTCCACCGCGACCTCAAGCCGGACAACGTGATGATCACCGCCGCCGGCGAGGTCAAGGTGCTCGATTTCGGCGTCGCACGTCCTGCAGGGGAACCGGCGGACGGCGAACCGGCGGACGGCGAACCGGCGGACGGCGCGGCCGAGGAGCCTGCGGACGACTCGGCGTCCGCGGACGGCAGCGAGACCTCGCGCGGCTCGATCGTGGGCACCCTGCGCTTCATGAGCCCGGAGCAGGCGCGCGGCGCGCCGGTGACCGAGGCGAGCGACCTCTACTCCCTCGGCTGCCTGCTCCAGGAGCTCCTGACCGGCGCCCGCGCCTACCCCGAGCACCTGCGGCTCGCCGCCTTGCTGACGCGGGTGGCGGCCGGCGAGACCGAGCCGACGACGGGCCTCGACGCCGAGCTGACGCGGCTCGTCGAGCGCCTCAAGAGCCGCGACCCGGCGGCGCGGCCGTCGGCCGCGGAAACGGCTCGCGTCCTGCGCCGCGTCCGCGGCCGCCCCGACCGCCGCCGGCGGACGCTGGCGGCCGCCGCCACGGTGGCGGCGGTCGCGGTGGCGACGGCGGTCCTCACCTGGACGCTCAGCCGGCCGCAGCCGCTGCTCGCCCGCGACAGGCCGGGCCGCGTGGCGGTGCTGCCCTTCGCCAACCTCACCGGCGAGGCGCAGAACGACTGGCTCGAGCTCGGCCTGGCGCGGATGGTGGCCCAGTCCCTCGACGGCGCCGAGGCGGTCGACGTGGCCGACGTCGACGAGGTGCGCGAGCTCGCCGCGCGTCTCGGCATCGAGCCCGCCGTCGAGCTGCCGGCGCCGGCGTTCGCGCGGCTGGCCCGCGCCCTTGGCGCCGACGCCGTGGTGGCCGCCGGCGTCGAACGGCGCGACGGCCGCTACGCCCTGCGCTACGCCGTCTACGGCGAGGGCGCCCTCGCCGTCGACGAGCTCGACAGCGTGGAGCTGACGACGCTCGCCGAACGCTTCCAGAGCGCCCTCACTCAGCGCCTGCGCCCGGGCGCGCCGTGGGGCGAGATCCGCGAGACGTTTTCAGCCGACGGCTTCGCCAACCTCGCCTACGCCATGGCCGTGGAGCGTCTCGCCGCCGCCGGACCGCCGGCGGCCGAGCCCTACCTGGAGGTCTGCCTCGACCGCGACCCGGATTTCCTGCGCGCGCGCCTGGCGCTCGCCGTCTGCCGCCAGGCGGCAGGGGACCCGCAAGCGGCCGAAGGCGTGTTCCTCGAGGTGCTCGCGGCGGCGCGCGGACGCCAGGACCGTCGCCTCGAGGCCGACACGCTCTACGCCCGCGGCTCGGCCGCCGTCGACCAGGGGCGTCACGACGACGCCAGAGCCTTCCTGGACCAGGCCCTGGCGATCCAGGAGACGCTGGCCGACTCGGTGGGCAAGACCCGGACCCTGGCGCAGAGCGCGATCCTGGCCTACCGGCTGGGCGACGTGGAGGAAGCCACGAGGGTATGGCAGGCGTCCCTCGCCCTGAGCCGCGAGACCGGCGACCGCCGCACCGAGGCCGGGGTGCTGCGCAACCTCGGCTACGCGCTGATCCGGCGCGGCGATCCGCGGGGCGCGGAGGCGAGCTTCCGCGACAGCCTGACGGTCTTCGCCGACGTTGGCGACCGCGAGGGCGAGGCGTCGGCCCTGGGCAGCCTCGGCTTCCTGGCCATGGAGCGCGGCGAGCACCAGGAGGCGGAAGCGTATTATCTCGAGGCCCTGGAGCTCTGCGTCCAGGTGGACAACGCCCAATGCCAGCTCATCAGCCTCACCAACCTCGGAGCCTGTTCGTTCCACCTCGGCGACCTGACGCGCGCCGAAAGGCGCACCCGCGAGGCCCTGGCCCTGTCGCGCCGGATCGGCAACCGCCGCACCGAAACCCACAGCCTGGCGGCCCTTGGATACTTCGCCAGCAAGCAGGGACGCCTGGACGAAGGCGCCGAGCTCCTCGCCGAAGCCCGTGACGTGGCCGCCGAGCTCGGCGAGCCGGAGCTACGCTGGCTGGTGCGGCGCAACCTCGCCTACCTGAACGTACGCCAGGGCCGGCTCGACGAGGCGCGCCAGGCCCTCGACGAGGCCCTGGCCCTCAAGCGCGACCGCCTGACGCTCACCGGGGCGGCGCGCTACCACTACGAGCGGGGGGACTTCGGGCGCGCCGTCGACTTGTTGGAAGAGGCCAAGGGCATGAGCGGCCTGGGCTGGAACGCGGCGGACGCGGCACGCCTGGTGACCTACCGCGACGCCGCGCTGCAGGGCCGGCGCCTGCCGCTCCCCGACGAGCCGGGCTAGAAACGCCGGCCGATCGAAAGGAACGGCTCATCGTACCGGCGGGCCGACTTTCCCCACACCCACCGGTTGTAGCCCTCTCGCGGTCTTCGAGTCGTATGTTCTAAACTTTCCGGGACGAAACGACTCGACGAGAGGAGCCCGCCATGCACGTCCCCGCCTACACCGCGTCCGCCGCCCTCGGCCTGGCCCTGCTGGCCGCCGGCGCCGCCGCCACCGAGAGCCCGCAGTTCCGCGGGCCCAACCGCGACGGCGTCTACCCCGCCGAAGG
>DASWHY010000045.1:0-11346 GCA_036397955.1 Thermoanaerobaculia bacterium
CGGGGCGCCGATCAGCCGCGACACGTTGTGCCGCTCCATGTACTCGCTCATGTCGATGCGGACGAGGTTGTCTTCGCTGTCGAAGAGGGTGGCGGCCAGGGTCTTGGCCAGCTCGGTCTTGCCGACGCCCGTCGGCCCGAGGAAGATGAACGAGCCGATCGGTCGCCGCGGGTCCTTGATGCCGGCGCGGGCGCGGATGACGGCGTCGGTGACCAGCTTGACCGCTTCGTCCTGGCCGACCACCCGCTGGTGGAGGATCTCCTCCAGGCGCAGCAGCTTGTCGCGCTCCCCCTCGACCAGGCGGGTGACCGGGATGCCGGTCCAGCGCGAGACGACCTCGGCGATCTCCTCTTCGGTCACCTCCTCGCGCAGCAGGCGCCGCTTGCTCTGCGCCGTCGAGAGACGCTCCTCCTCCTTCCGGAGCTGCCGTTCGAGCTCGGGCAGCTTGCCGTGGCGCAGCTCGGCGGCGCGGTTGAGGTCGTAGTTGCGCTCGGCCTCCTCAACCTGCCGCCGCACCTGCTCGATCTCCCCGCGCACCGCTCGCAGCTTCTCGATCTCGGCCTTCTCCGCCTCCCACTGCGCGCGCATCGCGTCGGCCTCGGCCTTGAGGTCGGCGAGCTCCTTGCGCAGCGCCTCCAGCCGCTCCTTGCTCGCCTTGTCGCTCTCCTTCTTGAGCGCCGCTTCCTCGATCTCGAGCTGCATGACGCGGCGCGTCACCTCGTCGAGCTCCTGCGGCATCGAGTCGATCTCGGTGCGGATCATGGCGCAGGCCTCGTCGATGAGGTCGATCGCCTTGTCGGGCAGGAAGCGGTCGCTGATGTAGCGGTTGGAGAGCACGGCGGCCGCCACCAGCGCGTTGTCCTGGATGCGCACGCCGTGGTGGACCTCGAAGCGCTCCTTCAAGCCGCGCAGGATGGAGATCGTGTCCTCGACGCTCGGCGGGTCGACCATGACCGGCTGGAAGCGGCGCTCCAAGGCGGCGTCCTTCTCGATGTTCTTGCGGTACTCGTCGAGGGTGGTGGCGCCGATGCAGTGCAGCTCGCCGCGCGCCAGCATCGGCTTGAGGAGGTTGCCGGCGTCGGGGGAGCCCTCGGTCTTGCCGGCGCCGACGATGGTGTGGACCTCGTCGATGAAGAGGAGGATCCGCCCCTCGCTCTGCTTGATCTCGTTGAGCACCGCCTTCAAGCGCTCCTCGAACTCGCCGCGGTACTTGGCGCCGGCGAGCAGGGCGCCGAGGTCGAGCGCGAAGATGGCGCGGTCCTTGAGCCACTCGGGGACGTCGCCGCGCACGATGCGCTGCGCCAGGCCCTCGACGATGGCGGTCTTGCCGACGCCGGGCTCGCCGATCAGCACCGGGTTGTTCTTGGTCTTGCGCGAGAGGATGCGGATGACGCGGCGGATCTCGGCGTCGCGGCCGATGACCGGGTCGAGCTTGCCGCCGCGGGCCATGGCGACCAGGTCCTGGCCGTACTTCTCCAGCGCCTCGTAGGCGACCTCGGGCATGGCGCTCGTCACCCGCTGGTTGCCGCGCACCGCGGTGAGCGCGCCGAGGAAGCGGTTGCGGGTGACGCCGTGGCGGGCGAGGACGCGGCTGCCCGGCGCCTTCTCGCCTTCGTCGAGGAGGGCCAAGAAGAGGTGCTCGACCGAGACGTACTCGTCCTTCAGGCGCTTCGCCTCGTCCTCGGCGCGCACGAAGAGGCGCTGCAGGCGCTGGGTGACGAAGACCTTGCCCGGCTCGGCGCCGGGGCCGGAGACGCTCGGCTTCTTCCCCAGCTCGCGCTCGACGTCGGCGACCACCGCCTCGACCGAGACCTCCAGGCGCTGGAGGAGTCTGGGGATCAGCCCCTCCGGCTGCTCGAGCAGCGCCAGCAGCAGGTGCTCGCCGTCGATCTCCTGATGGCCGAAGCGGACCGCCTTGGTCTGCGCGGCCTGCACCGCCTCCTGCGACTTCTGGGTCAGCCGGTTCATGTCCATGATGAGGGTTTCCGTGCAATACCGCGGCCGGACGCGGCCGTGGTCAACCGCGCGGCTGCACGCTGGAGGTCTGCGCCAGCTCTCGGTAGAGCTCGCGCTCGCGCTCGGAGAGGGTCTCCGGCACGACGATGCGGATCTCGGCGTAGAGGTCGCCGGGCTCCCCGCCCGGCTTCGGCAGTCCCTTGCCGCGTAGCCTGATCCTACGCCCGCTGGAGGAGCCGGGGGGGATGCGCACCCGCAGCGGGCCGCCCAGGGTCTCGACCTCCGCCTCGCCCCCCAGCGCCGCCTCCCAGGGTGCCACCGGCACGGTGACGTAGAGGTCGCCATCCTCGACGCGGAAACGCGGGTGCGGCTCGAGCTCGACGCGCAGGAAGAGGTCGCCGGGCGCGCCGCCGCCGAGCCCCGGCTGCCCCTTGCCGGCGAGGCGGATGCGCTGCCCCGGCCGCACCCCCGCCGGGATCTTGACCGCCAGGGTCTTGCGCTCGCCGGTCTGGGCGTCGCTCAAGGTGATCTCGCGGCTGCCGCCGCGCACCGCCTCCTCGAGGCTCACCGGGAGGCGGGCTTCGGTGTCGCTCCCCGGCTGGGACCAGGCGCCGCCGCCGGCCCCGGGGCGGCCGCCGGTCGTCCAGCGCACGCCGGCGCCGGAACGCCTCCGCCCGCCCGGGCCCGCCGCGGCGCCGCCGAAGAGGTTCTCGAAAAAGGAGCTGAAGCCGGAGCCGCCGAGGTCGAAGTCGCCCCCCTCGCCGAAGTCCCAGCGGATGTTCTCCCAGCCGGGCGGCGGGGCGCCGGTCTGCTGGCGGACCCTCCAGGCGGAGCCGAACTGGTCGTACGTCTTGCGCTTTTCGGGGTCCTTGAGGACCTCGTAGGCCTCGCCGATCGCCTTGAAGCGGTTCTCGGCGCCGGGGTCCTTGTTGACGTCCGGGTGGAACTTGCGGGCGAGCTTCCTGTAGGCCTTCTGGATGTCGTCCTGCGAGGCGTCCTTCGGGACCCCGAGGCTGGCGTAATAGTCCTTGTATTCCACGCGGCGGGCCGCGTCCTCTCGGCGCTCAGCGAAGGGTGGACGGTGCTACGGAGGGGTGAACCCGAAGTGCTCGTAGTTCTTCGCGATGAAGTCCTTCCACTTGTCGGGCACCTCTTCGAGCGGGAAGATCGCCTCGACCGGGCAGGCGTCGATGCACAGGCCGCAGTCGATGCACTCCTCGGGGTGGATGTAGAGCATCTCCCAGTCCTCGCCCTTGCCGTAGATGCAGTCCACCGGGCAGACGTCCACGCAGGCGGTGTCCTTCACACCCACACAAGGCTCAGCGATGATGTGCGTCATTCAGCAGGCCCCTCCATCGAGGTTCTTGGCGGCTTCCACACCCACGGCGCGGGATTATACCGCTTCCGCCGTGAAGCGCTCGGGCAGAAAGGCCGGCTCCGGCGGCGCGCCGCCGAGGGCCATCGCCGCCACCGCGCGCGCCGTCCACGGGGCGAGCAGGATGCCTTTGCGGAAATGGCCGGTGGCGACGAGGACCGGCCAGCCGGGGAGCGGCCCGACGAGCGGCAGGCCGTCCGGCGTCCCGGGGCGGAGCCCGGCCCAGACCGCGGCGGGCTCGACCGCGGCGAGCCCGGGGAGCACCCGCCGCGTCCAGGCGCGGAGCGCCGCGGTGCCCTCGGCCGTCGGCTGCGCCGCGAACCCCGCCTCCTCGACCGTGGCGCCGACGAGGAGCGCCCGCTCGCCGCGGCGAACCGCGTAGAGGCGCCCCTCGCGCACCGCGCCGCGCCACGGCCAGTCCACCTCGTCGAACCGCAGCATCTGCCCGCGCACCGGCCGCACCGGGAGCGGGGGGAGCCCCGGCAGGGCACCGCTCCAGGCGCCGGCTGCGAGGACCAGGAGCCGCGCCTCCCGCGTCCAGCCGGCGCCGCTGACGCGCACGCCCTCGCCCGCCCGCTCCACCCGCTCGGCCGCCAGGCCGTAGGAGAGGGCCACGCCCAGCCGCTCGGCGGCGACGCCGAGCGCGGCGCAGGCCGCGACGTTGTCCACCCGGTGCTCGCCGGCCAGGAGGAGGGCGCCGCGCAGGCCGGGCGCGACGCCCGGGAGCCAGCGCGGCACCGCCTCCTGCGCGCAGCGCTCGGCCGGCTCGCCGAGCGCCGCGGCCGCGCGCTCGGTGGCGGCGAGGCGCGCCTCCCCCTCGTCGTCGAGGGCGAGGAGCAGAGTGCCCGTCTGGTCGTGGTCGATGCCGAGGCCGCTCGCGGACTCGAGGGCCGGCAGGAAGTCGCGCCAGAGGTCGCGCGAGGCGCGGCAGGCGGCGAAGAGCGGGCCGCCCGCCGGACCGGTCTCGCCCAGCGGGGCGAGCATGCCGGCGGCGGCGAGCGAGGCCTCGCTCCCCGCCGGCAGGCGCTCGACGACCTCGACGGTGAAGCCCTCCAGCGCCAGCTCGCGGGCGCAGGCGAGGCCGATGATCCCGCCGCCGAGGACCAGCACCTCGGGGCCGCCGGTCCCAGGCCTGCGGGCCCTCACGTCACCTCGGCGAAGGCGCGGTCGAAGGCCTCCAGGGTGGCGGCGATCTCCGGCTCGCCGTGCGCCGTCGAGACGAAGAGCGCCTCGTACGGCGACGGCGGCAGGTGGACGCCGTGGGCGAGCAGGCGGTGGAAGACGCGCGCGAAGAGCGCCCGGTCGGAGGCGTCCACGTCCTCCAGGCGGCGCACCGGCGCGGCGGTGAAGAAGAGGCCGAGCATCGAGCCCTGGCGCTCGACCCGGCAGGCGATGCCGCGGCGCCGCGCGGCCTCCGCGATCCCGGCCTGGAGGCGGGCGCCGCTGCGCTCCAGGAGGTCGTAAGGACAGGGGTCGTCGCGGCCCAGCTCGGCGAGCGCGGCGAGCCCGGCGGCGACGGCGAGCGGGTTCCCGGAGAGCGTGCCCGCCTGGTAGACCGGCCCGGCCGGGGCGATCTGGCGCATCAGCGCCGCCGGTCCGCCGTAGGCGCCGATCGGCAGGCCGCCGCCGATCACTTTGCCCAGCGTCGTCAGGTCCGGGCGCACGTCGAACAGCGTCTGCGCGCCCCCCCAGGCGACGCGGAAGCCGGTCATCACCTCGTCGAAGACCAGGAGCGCGCCGTGGCGGTCGCAGAGGGCGCGCAGGCCGGCGAGGAATCCGGGCTCCGGCGGCACCAGGCCCATGTTGCCGGCCACCGGCTCGACGAAGACGGCGGCGATCGCGTCCGGCGCGGCGGCGAAGTGAGCCTCCACGGCGGCGAGGTCGTTGTAGGGGGCGACGAGCGTGTCGGCGGTGACCGCCGGCGGCACGCCGGGGGAGGAGGGGACGCCGATCGTCGCCGCGCCCGAGCCGGCGGCCACCAGGAAGGGGTCGGCGTGGCCGTGGTAGCAACCGGCGAACTTGATCAGCTTCCGCCGGCCGGTGGCGGCGCGGGCGAGGCGGAGCGCCGACATCGTCGCCTCGGTCCCCGAGTTGACCAGGCGCACCATCTCGACCGACGGCAAGGCGGCGGCGATCCGCTCGCCGAGCTCCACCTCGGCGACGGTCGGGGCGCCGAACGCGGTGCCGAGCCGGAGCGCGCGCTCGACGGCCGCGACGATGGCCGGATGGCCGTGCCCGAGGATGTGCGGGCCGTAGCCGCCGATGTAGTCGAGGTAGCGGCGGCCGTCCTCCCCCTCGAGCCAGGCCCCCGCGGCGGCGCGGACGAAGACCGGCGTGCCGCCGACGCCGCGGAAAGCGCGGACCGGGGAGTTGACGCCGCCCGGCAGGACGCGCTCCGCGCGTTGGAGGAGGTCTTCGCCCGTCACTCGCTCCATCCGGCCCGGATCAACCGCGCCGCGTCCCGCGCGCAGTAAGTGAGGATCAAGTCGGCGCCGGCGCGCTTGATCGCCAGCAGCGACTCCATCATCACCCGGTCGTGGTCGATCCAGCCGCGCTCGGCGGCGGCCTTGAGCATCGCGTACTCGCCGCTGACGTGGTAGGCGGCGAGCGGCAGGTCGAAGCGCCGGCGCAGCCGCGCCAGGACGTCGAGGTAGGGGAGCGCGGGCTTGACCATCAGGAGGTCGGCGCCCTCCTCGACGTCGAGCGCCGCCTCGCGCAGCGCCTCGCGGCCGTTGGCCGGGTCCATCTGGTAGCCGCGGCGGTCGCCGAAGGAGGGGGCCGATTCCGCGGCCTCGCGGAAGGGTCCGTAGAAGGCGCTCGCGAACTTGACCGCGTAGGCGAGGATCGGCGTCTCGGCGAGCCCCGCGGCGTCGAGCGCCCGCCGGATCGCCGCCACGCGGCCGTCCATCATGTCCGACGGGGCGACGATGTCGGCGCCGGCGCGGGCGAGCGACACCGCCTGGCGCGCCAGGTTCTCGAGCGTCGGGTCGTTCGCTACCCGCCCGTTCTCCAGCACGCCGCAGTGGCCGTGATCGGTGTACTCGCAGAAGCAGACGTCGGCGATGGTGACGAGGTCGGGCACTTCCTGCTTGAGCGCCCGCAGCGCCCGCTGCACGATGCCGTCGTCCGACCAGGCGGCGCTCCCCGTCGCGTCCTTCGCTTCCGGCAGGCCGAACAGGAGGACGGCGCGGATCCCCTCGGCATGCGCCGCCGCGCAGGTCTCGACCAGGCGGTCCACCGAGTGCTGGCAGACGCCGGGCATCGAAGGGACCGGGCGCGCCACCCCTTCGCCGGGGCAGACGAAGAGCGGCAGGACGAGGTCGTCGATCGCCACGCGGGTCTCGCGCACGAGCGCCCGCAGGGCGGGGGTCCGGCGCAGGCGCCGCAGGCGGACCTCGGGGAAGGGCATGGCAGCGGGGTTTTACCACACGCCTCAGGAGGGGGCGCACTAAGATCGGCGGCCGGCATGGAGGTCCTCGGGGAGCTGCGGCGGCGCGAGCTGATCGTCGTGACCGGCAAGGGAGGGGTGGGGAAAACCACGGTCGCCGCCGCCCTTGGCAAGGGGCTCGCCGCCGCCGGGCGGCGGACCCTGGTCCTCGAGGTCGATCCGCGCGAAAACCTGCACCAGATGGTCGGGCTGCCGCCGTCCGGCGGCGCCATCGTGCCGGTCGAGCCGCGTCTCTGGGTGCAGAACCTGAAGCCGGTCGAGGTGCTCGACACCGTTGTGCGCGAGCAGCTCAAGGTCGAGCTGCTGGTCAAGCGGGTGCTCGAGAGCCCGATCTACCAGCACTTCGCGCCGGGCGCGCCGGGACTCAAGGAGATGGCGATCCTCGGCCACGCGCTGCGCCTGCTGCGCGGGGTGGGGGGCGCCGCCGACGCCCCAGCGCTCGACACCGTCGTCCTCGACGCCCCGGCCACCGGCCACGGCGTCCTTCTGCTGCTCGCCCCGCTGCTCGTCGCCGAGGTCATCCGTAGCGGCCCCTTCGGCCGCATGTCCCAGGAGCTGCGGCAGCTCGTGGCGAGCCGGGAGCGCTGCGGCGTCGTCGGGGTGACGCAGGCCGAGGAGATGCCGGTCGAGGAGGCGCTGGAGCTCGCCGTGGCGCTCGACGAGGGCCTCGGGCGCGGCGCCGACCTCCTGGTCGTCAACGGCCTCTACCCGACGCTGCCGGAGGAGGGGCTCGGGGGCGGCGAAGACGACCCGATCGCCGATCTCTGGCGCCGCCGACGCGCGCTCAACGAGCGCCAGCTCGCCCGCCTCGCCGCCGCCTGGCGCGGCCCGCGCGTCGAGCTGCCGCTGCTGCCGGTCGAGCGCGGCCCGCGCCTCCTCGCCGCCCTCGCCCGCCACCTGGAGCCGGCGTGGAGCTGATCTCGCCGGAGAGTCCGTTCACCGTCGTGGTCGGCGGCGGCGGAGTGGGGAAGACGACCCTCGCCGCGGCGCTCGGGGTGGCGGCGGCGCGGGCCGGGCAGGACGCGCTGGTCGTCACCTTCGACCCCTCCCACCGGCTCAAGGACGCGCTCGGTGTGGGCGGCAACGCGGCCGGCGGCGAGGCGGCGGTGCCGCTCGCCGCGCCGGCACGCCTCGCCGCGAGCCTCCTCGACGCCCGCCGGACCTTCGACCGCCTCGTCGAGCGCTACGCCCCGGACGACGCGAGCCGCGAGCGCATCCTCGGCAACCGCTTCTACCGCCACCTCGCCGGCTCGCTCGGCGGCATCCTGGAGTACATGGCGGTCGAGCGGCTCTACGAGGTGGCGGCCGAGGGGAACTACGCCCAGGTCGTCCTCGACACGCCGCCGACCCGCCAAGCGCTCGACTTCCTGGAGGCGCCGGCGCGGATCGTCGCCTTCCTCGACAGCGGCGTCCTGCAGGTGGCGCTGCGGCGCTGGTTCGACGAGCGGGGCCGCCTGCGCGGCGCCTCGCGCTTCGGGCCGCTCGGCCGGCAGGCCGAGCGCTTCCTCGACGAGGTCGTGGGGCTCGACCTGCTGCGCGACATGAGCGAGTTCTTCCAGGCCTTCGCGCCGCTCTACGAAGGGTTCCGCGAGCGCGCCGCCGCCGTCCAGGCGCTGCTGCGCTCGCCGCGCACCCGCTTCCTCCTCGTCGCCGGACCGGGCGAGGAGCGCATCCCGGACACCCTGTTCTTCGCCCGCCGCCTCGAGCGCGAGGGGTATCGCCTCGCTGCGATCGTCGTCAACCGCGTCCATCCCTGGCGAGACGAGGCGCCGGCCGAGCCGCCGGCGGGGGCGCCGATCGACGGCCGCCGGCTCCTCATCTGGCTCGGGGAGCGCGACCGCCGCGGGCTCGCCGAGCTGGGGCAGCTCCTGCCGCGCGAGCGGCCGTTCGTCGCCCTGCCGCTCCTGCCGGAGGAGCCGACCGACCTGGAGTCCCTGGGCGCGGTGGCGGACCTCCTGGGGCGGCTCCTTGCCGCACCGCGGCGAGACTCTTGACTTTCTTTGCCGCACTGCGGTAATTTGCCGTGGTGCGGCGGCGCTGTCCGCCCACCGACCGGAGACAAGCCGATGATCCGTCTCATCAAGCGCTACGAAAGCCGCAAGCTCTACGACACCGAAGAGAGCCGCTACGTCTCGCTGGAGGAGATCGCGGCCTGGGTCCGCCAGGGGCAGGAGGTGCGGGTGCTGGACAACGCCACCTCCGCCGACGTCACCTCGCAGACCCTCACCCAGATCATCCTCGACGAGGGGCGGCGCGGCACCGCCTGCCTCTCTTCCGAGCTGCTCCACGATCTCGTCCGCGCCGGCCAGCAGGCCGTGACGACGGGCGTCGAACAGGCGCGGCACGGGGTGGACCGGCTCGTGCAGGCGTCCGTCGATCGGCTGGGGCCGGTGCGGCGGGCGCGCGAGGAGATGTCGCGCCTGCGCACCCGCCTCGAAGAGCTGGAGGCGACACTCGAAGGGCTGGAGACCCAGGGCGCGGCGCCTGGCGCCGCCGCCCCGCCGCGCTCCCGCCGCAAAACCTGACCAAAAACCGAATCCTTCAGGAGGGATAGACCATGAGCGACCCGAAGACCACCACCGCCGGCGCGACCGGCACCACCACCGGCGCCCCCGGCACCGGCGGCAAGTTCCAGGACGAGCTGTTGGACAGCGCCCGCCGCGTCTGGCTGGCCGGCCTCGGCGCCCTGGCGACCGCCGGCGAGGAGGGCGCGCGCGCCTTCAGCCGCCTCGTCGAGCGCGGCAAGGACGTGGAGCACAAGAGCCGCGACTCTGCCGGCCAGGGCTTCGAGAAGGCCAAGGAAGCGGCCAAGAGCACCTGGAGCGACCTCGGCAACACCCTGGACGAGACCCTGACCGCGACGCTCCACCGGCTCGGCGTCCCCACCCGCGACGAGATCCGCACCCTGACGCAGCGGGTCGAGGAGCTGTCGGGCAAGATCGAGCAGCTCCGCTCCCGCCCGGCCGTGAGCACGCAGCCGCTGTCGACGCCGTCCGCCGGCGCCGACGCGCCGGCGAGCAAGGGGCCGCGCAAGGCCTCCGGCGGCGGCGCGTAGCCGGTCTGACGTGGCGCAACCCGGGCGAGCGCGGGGCGTCGATCCACGACGTGGCGTGACGCCACGGATCGGTCTCGCGCTCGCCAGCGGCGCCCCGGAGGGCGCGATCTACCAGATCGGCGCCCTCCGCGCCCTCGACGAAGCGCTCGACGGGCTGGACCTCAACCGGCTCGACATCTACGTCGGGGTGAGCGCCGGCGCCTTCCTCACCGCCTGCCTCGCCAACCGGATGACGACGGCGCAGATGTGCCGCGCCATCGTCTCGCCGGAGCCGGGCGAGCACCCCTTCGTCCCCGAGACCTTCCTCACCCCGGCCTTCTCGCTCTGGAAGAAAAGCGGCCTCGCCGTGCCGCGCCTGCTCTGGGAGGCGATCCGCGACTACCTGGCGGCGCCGGGGGAGCGCGCCCTCGGGGAGGTACTGACGCGGCTGTCGCGCGCCCTGCCGGTGGGGGTCTTCGACAACGAGCCGATCCGCGCCTACCTCGAGAGGATCTATGCCCTGAAGGGGCGCAGCGACGACTTCCGCCGCCTCGACCGGCGCCTCGTCGTCGTCGCGGTGGACCTCGACTCGGGCCAGGCGGTGCGCTTCGGCGAGCCGCCCTTCGACCACGTGCCGATCTCGCGCGCGGTGCAGGCGTCGAGCGCGCTGCCCGGCCTCTATCCGCCGGTCGAGATCGACGGCCGCTGTTACGTCGACGGCGTGCTGCTCAAGACCCTGCACGCCTCGGTGGCGCTGGAGGCAGGCGTGGACCTCCTCCTCTGCATCAACCCGCTGGTGCCCGTGGACACGGTGCGCGCCGTCGAGGCGGGCTTGATGCGCCACGGCAGGCTGGTCAACCGCGGCCTGCCGACCGTCTTGTCGCAGACGTTTCGCACGCTGATCCACTCCCGCCTCGAAGTGGGGATGGCCGCCTACCGCAGCCGCTACGAGGGGGCCGACGTGGTGCTCCTCCAGCCGCGGCGCGACGACTACGCGATGTTCTTCACCAACATCTTCGGCTTCGCCGAGCGCCGCCTGGTCGCCGAGCACGCGTACCAGGCCACCCGCCGCGACCTCCTCGCCCGCTACGACGAGCTGGCGCCGACGCTCGCCCGCCACGGCGTCACCCTGCGGCGCGACGTGCTGGAGGACGCCGAGCGCGACCTCTGGCAGGGCGTCGGGCTGGAAGCGGGGGCCAAGCGGAAGGCGGGGGGGCGGGGCCGGCGGCGCCCGGTAGCGGTCCACCGGCTGGACGAGGCGCTCAGGCGGCTCGAGGAGCTGCTGGAGAGGGCCTAGGAAGCCGTTGCAAGCATCGCTCCTGTCCAGGAGCTTCACCATTTTGCGGGGCGTGGCCTACTCCGCGGCCTTCGTGTGGCTCTGGACGTGGCTCGCCATGTCGGTCAGGCCCTTCGACGAGAGGATCCCCGTGGCGTTGCCGCTCTGGCTCCGCCCGATCGGCTACGGGCTGGCTGCCGCCGGCGCGCTGCTCGCGGCTCTCTGCATCGCGACCTTCGTCACCCGAGGCCGCGGCA
>DASWHY010000046.1:0-2593 GCA_036397955.1 Thermoanaerobaculia bacterium
TTCGTGCTGCTGGCGACCCTGCTGCGGCCCGTCGGCGGCTGGCTCGCGGACCGCATCGGCGGCGCCCGCGTCGTCGCCGGCGTCTTCCTCGGCGTCGTCCCTTTCGCCCTCCTGCTCACCTGGCCGGCGATGCTCCCGTTCACCGTCGGCGCGCTCGGCTGCGCGGCGCTCCTCGGCCTCGGCAACGGCGCGGTGTTCAAGCTGGTGCCCCAGTACTTCCCGCAGGAGACCGCCACGGTCACCGGCCTGGTCGGCGCGATGGGGGGGCTCGGCGGCTTCTTCCCGCCGCTGCTGCTCGGGCTCTTCCGCGACCGGCTGGGGGCGATCTGGCCCGGTTTCGCGCTCCTCGCCGCCACCTCGCTGCTGCTCTGGTGGATCGCCCGCCGCGTCTTCCTGGCGCGCCAGGAGGCGCTGGAGCTGGCGCTGCCGCCCGAGCTCACCCGCACCGCCGACCGCCTGCGCGCCGGCGCCTGGGCGACCTTCTGGACCGCGCTCCTCGCCGCCGCGATCGTCGTCGGGTCGCGCAAGCTGCAGAATTTCGATCCCGCCCTGGTGGTCTACACCTTCGCCGTCGTCTTCGCGACCTGGGGCGTGGCCTACCACTACTGGGTCTGGCTGCAGAAGCCGCCGACCCGGATCTACTGGCGCCGCGGCTGGCAGCTCGCCCGCCGGCTGGGCCCGGCGCGCAGCCTCCGCCGCCTGCTGCCGGTCGCCTGGACGCACCTCGCGGCGCAGAGCTTCATCCGCCAGCGCTCGAGGCAGCGCTGGTGGATGCACCAGCTCCTCTTCTGGGGGTGCCTGCTGGCGGCGGCGATCACCTTCCCGCTGGTCTTCGGCTGGATCCACTTCGGCAGCGCCGGCGGGGACCAGATGACCTACGTCACCTACCTCTTCGGCTTCCCCACCGGCTCCTTCCGCATCCGCACGCTCTGGTCGTGGCTGCTCTTCCACGGCCTCGATGTCGCGGCGGTGCTGGTGCTGGGCGGCATCGCCCTCGCGCTCTGGCGGCGCATGCAGGACCGCGGGGCGCGGGCGGTGCAGAGCTTCGGGCGCGACTTCTTCCCACTCATCCTGCTCTTCGCCATCTCGGTGACCGGCCTGGCCCTGACCGCCTCGACGGTCTGGCTGGCGGGGAGCTTCTACGGCTTCCTCGCCATCCTCCACGCCGTCACGGTGATCGCAGCGCTCCTCTACCTGCCGTTCGGCAAGTTCTTCCACATCTTCCAGCGTCCCGCCCAGCTCGGCGTCAAGCTCTACCACCAGGTGGGAGACGAGGGGGAAGGAGCGACCTGCGCCCGCTGCGGCGAGCGCTTCGGCTCGCGCATGCACGTCGAGGACCTCAAGCTGGCGCTGCGCGAGCTGGGCTTCGACTACGCCCTGCCGGGCGGCCACTGGCAGGACCTCTGCCCGGCGTGCAAGCGCAAGACACTGGCCAACGCGCAGCTCCGCTTGAAGGAGGAGGCCCGTGGCTGAGCCGCCTCTCGACGCCGCGGAGCTGATGGCGCGCTACGGCCCGCGCCTCAACTACGAGCCCCCCGGCGGCTTCGACGAGCAGCGCGAGAACCCGCCCGACCGGCTGGTCAAGACCCATTGCTGCTTCTGCGGCCAGCAGTGCGGCATCCAGCTCAAGGTGCGCGACAACCAGTTGGTGGGCTTCGAGCCCTGGGAGGAGTTCCCGTTCAACGAGGGGATGCTCTGCCCGAAGGGCGTGCGGCGCTACCTCCAGAGCGCCCACCCCGACCGGCTCCTCCAGCCGCTGCTGCGCGAGCCCGGCGGCTTCCGCCCCACCGCCTGGGACGAGGCGCTGGACACCACCGCCCGCCGCCTGCGCGAGGTGCAGGCGCGCTGGGGTAAGGACGCCGTCGCGGTCTACGGCGGCGCGTCGCTGATCACCGAGAAGTCCTATCTCATCGGCAAGTTCGCCCGCCTCGCCCTGGGGACGCGGCACATCGACTACAACGGCCGCCTCTGCATGGTCTCGGCGGGCACCGCCTACAAGCTCGCCTTCGGCGTCGACCGCTCCCCCATCCCCTGGAGCGACATCCCCGAGGCGCAAGTGGCGTTCGTCATCGGCGCCAACATCGCCGAGTGCGCGCCGATCACCACCCAGTACCTCTGGCGCTGCCGCGACCGCGGCGGGCGGCTGATCGTCGCCGACCCGCGCATGACCCCGATCACCCGCAACGCCGACCTCTACCTGCCGCTCCGGCCGGGGACGGATCTCGCCCTGCTCATGGGCATGCTGCACGTCGTGCTGCGCGACGGACTGGAAAACAAGGAGTTCATCGCCGCCCACACCACCGGCTTCGAGGCGGTGGCCGAGTCGGTCCGCGCCTACGACCCGCTCACCGCCGCCCGTATGACCGGCGTGCCGCCAGCGGCGATCGAGCAGGCGGCGCACTGGATCGGCGAGGCCGAGCGCGCCGTCCTGCTCCACGCGCGCGGCCTGGAGCACCAGTCGAAGGGGGTCGAGAACTGCCTGGCGGTCATCAACCTGGCGCTCGCCACCGGCCACATCGGCCGCCCGGGGGCCGGCTGCTCGATGATTACCGGCCAGGGCAACGGGCAGGGGGGGCGCGAGCACGGGCAGAAG
>DASWHY010000047.1:0-4069 GCA_036397955.1 Thermoanaerobaculia bacterium
CACGAAGTTCCGCCTGTTCGGGAACCCCGGGGAGTTCGGGACCTCGAAGGCGGCACTCGGCCTCTTCGTCGAGCTGCCGACCGGCGACGACGAGGTGGCCGCGGACGACACCGGGTTCGGCGGCAGCTTCGACTGGAGCCGGTCGAACTGGGTCTTCTCGGTCGGCTACCGGGACCCGGGAGACGACAAGAACGTCGACATCTCGGAGGAGCTCAGCGCCGGGATCGGCTACGCCGGCGCGGTCTCGGACCGGTTGGACTGGATCACCGAGCTCGTCGGTACGTTTTACACGGGGGGGGAGCCGGGGGTCGAATTCGACGACGCGGTGGACCTGACGACCGGCGGCAGGCTATGGCTGGGCGAGGCGCAGAACTGGGCGTTCAACTTCGCCCTGCGGGCCGACGTCACCCAGTTGAGCAACATCGACGAGGCCTGCCCCCTCGGCGGCCTGCTCGGCCTGACCTTCTTCCCCCGTCTGGTGGAGCCGGAGCCGCCGCCCCCGCCGCCTCCACCGCCGCCTCCGCCGCCGCCCCCGCCGCCACCTCCACCGCCTCCACCGCCGCCGCCTCCGGCGCCGCCGGCGCCCGAGACGATGGAAGTGGTGTGCGAGTTCATGACCGGCAGCGCGCGGGTGGACAACATCTGCAAGGCCAAGCTCGACGAGGTGGCGCTGCGGATGAAGCAGGACCCCGACTCGACCGCCGAGGTCACCGGCTATGCCGACGGCTCGACCGGCTCGCAGGCGGGCAACGAGCGGCTGGCGCTGGCGCGCGCCGACGCCGTGAAGAACTACCTGGTGACGCGGCACGGGATCGACCCGAGCCGGATCACCACCAAGGGTGAGGTCACCGACCGCGCCGCGGCCGTGACCATCCTCACCATCCCGTCGTAACCGGCACTCGCGGCTGGTTGGGAGGCCCCGCTCCGGCGGGGCCTCTTCTTTTTTGGCGGCCTTCTAGCTTTCGCCGCGCAGGGTCTCGCGGCGCAGCGAGGCGACGGCGCCGAGCAGGCCGGCGGCCCCGCCGAGGAGGAGAAGGGCCGCCGCCTGCCCGGGAGTGAGGAAGCGCTCGGCGAGGAGGGTGGCGAGGAGCGATCCGCGGGCCTCGACCTGCGCCACCTGCCAGCCGGCGAAGAGCGCGGCGAGGGCGACGGCGCCGCCGAGGAGGCCCTGCAGCAGCCCCTCGGCGTAGAACGGACCGCGGACGAAGAACTCGGTCGCCCCCACCAGGCGCAGGACGGCGATCTCCTCGTGGTGCAGATAGGCGGTCAGGCGGATGACGCTGCCGATGGTAAAGATCGCCGCCGCCAGGAGCACCCCGCCGAGCGCCAGCCCCACCCCGCGCAGCACCGCGATGACCCCCTCGAGCTGCGCCAGCCACTCCCGGTCGTCGTCCACCATCTCGACCTCTGGACGCGCCCGCCAGGCGGCGAGCCAGGCCTCGTACTCCGCCGCCGGCAGCGCGTCCTCGCGCGCCAGCTCGATCTCGAGGGTGGCCGGCAGCGGCTCTTCCCCCCAGCCGCGCAGGAGGTCGGCGAGCCCGGGGAAGCTGGAGCGGAAGCGGGCGCGCGCCGCGGCCGGGGAGACCGCCGTCGCGCTGCGCACCCAGGCGGGGCCGCGCGCCGCCTCGCCGCGCAGCCGCGCGACCGCCGCCGCCGGCGTGCCGGGACGGAGGTAGACGACGACCCGGGTCTCGGCGCGCCAGCGGGCGAGGGCGCGGGCCAGGTTGCCGCTGGTGAGGAGGAACACGCCGCCGACGAAGAGGCTCACGGCGATGGTGAAGACGGCGAGGAAGCTCACTTTCCAGCCGCGCCGCAGCCCTCCCGCCGCCTCGCGGAAGAAGTAGGCGAGGGCCTGGAGGATGCTCATGGCGGCGGGACCAGGGGCTCGGCGCCGGCGTCCTCCTCCTCGGGCGGCGGCTCGAGGCGCGGCGGCTCGGTCCCCGCGAGCTCGACGTCGGAGGCGACCTCGCCGCGTTCGAGGGTGACGACGCGCCTGCCGATCCGCTGGATGGTGTCGCGGTCGTGGGTGGCGACGATGACCGTCGTGCCGCGCAGGTTGACCTCGAGGAAGAGGCGGAGGATCTCGCGCGAGAGGTCGGGGTCGAGGTTGCCGGTCGGCTCGTCGGCGATCAGCAGCTCGGGGTCGGCGATCAGGGCGCGGGCGATCGCCACCCGCTGCTGCTCGCCGCCCGAGAGCTGCGGCGGGAAGGCGTTCATGCGGTGCGCCAGCCCGACGCGGCGGAGGGCGTGGTAGGCGAGCCGCTTCTGGGTCTCGCGGTCGCTGCCCAGGATGCGCGGCAGGTAGGCGACGTTCTCGAAGACCGTTTTGCCGCCGATCAGCCGGAAGTCCTGGAAGACGACGCCGATCGTGCGCCGCAGGTAGGGCACCTTGCGCAACGGCAGCGAGGCGACGTTGCGGCCGTTGACCAGGATCTGGCCGCTCGTCGGCACCTCCTCGCGGAAGATGAGCCGCAGGAGGGTCGTCTTGCCGGCCCCGGAGGCGCCGGTCAGGAAGACGAACTGGCCGCGCGGGATCTCGAAGTTGAGGTCGTGGAGGGCGACGCGGTCGCCGTACTTCCGGCCGACGTGGAAGAACTGGATCAAGGGCTAGCCGGCTGGGCGCGGCTCGCGCTCTAGCGCCTGCCGGAGGAGCTGCTGAACGAGCTTCGGCTCGGCGCGGCCGCCGGAGCGCTTCATCACCTGGCCGACCAGGAAGCCGAGGGTCTGCGTCTTGCCGGCCCGGAACTGCGCCGCCGGCCCTTCGTGCTCCTCGACGACCTCGTCGATCCAGCGCTCGATCTGCGCCGTATCGCTGACCTGGCCGAGGCCGAGGCGCTCGACCGCCGCCTCGGGGTCCTCGCCGGTGGCGAAGACGGCGGCGAACACCTCCTTGGCCGCGGTATTCGAGAGGGCCCCGCGGTCCACCAGCCGAACGAGCGCGGCGAGGTGGGCGGGGGGGAGCGCGGCCTCGACGCCGGCCCGCCGCTCCTTGAGCTCGCGCAGCACCTCGGTCATCACCCAGTTGGCCACCCCCTTGGGATTGGCCGGGTGGGCCGCCGCCGCCGCTTCGAAGTAGTCGGCGAGCTCGCGCGCGGCGGCGAGGACGCGCGCATCGTAGGGCGAGAGCCCGTACTGCGCCACCAGCCGCTCCCTCACCTGCCACGGCAGCTCCGGCAGCTCCGAGCGCAGCGCCGCCTGCCGCGCCGCGTCCACGCCGAGCGGCGGCAGGTCGGGCTCGGGGAAGTAGCGGTAGTCGTGCGCCTCCTCCTTGCTGCGCAGCAGCCGCGTCGTCCCCGAAGCGGCCTCGTAGCCGCGGGTCTCCTGCACCACCCGGCCGCCGGCCTCGAGGACCGCGACCTGGCGCTCGATCTCGTGCTCGATGGCGCGCGCCACGTTGCGGAAGGAGTTCAGGTTCTTGACCTCGGTCTTGGTGCCGAGGCGGCTCTCGCCGACCGGGCGCACCGAGACGTTGGCGTCGCAGCGCAGGCTCCCCTCCTCCATGTTGCCGTCGCTGGTGCCGGTGTAGAGGAGGAGCTGGTGCAGGGTCTGGAGGTAGTCGGCGGCCTCGGCGGCGGTCGCCAGGTCCGGGCGCGAGACGATCTCGACCAGCGGCACGCCGCAGCGGTTGAAGTCGACCAGGCTCTGGCCGGGGAGGGGCGCGCCGCCCGGCAGCTCGTGGAGGAGCTTGCCGGCGTCCTCCTCGAGGTGCAGGCGCTCGATGCGCACGCTCTTGTCGTGCGAGGCCAGCGGCAGCGCGCCGTCCTCGGCCAGCGGCCGATCGTACTGGCTGATCTGGTAGCCCTTCGGCAGGTCGGGGTAGAAGTAGTTCTTGCGCGCGAAGACCGAGCGCTCGTGGACCGTGCAGCCGAGGGCCAGGGCGAGCTTGGCGGCGAGATCGACGGCGCGCCGGTTGACGACCGGCAGCGTTCCGGGGTAGCCGAGGCAAACCGGGCAGACGAGGGTGTTGGGCGGCGCCCCGAAGCGGTTGGCGCAGCGGCAGAACATCTTGGTCGCGGTCCGGAGCTGGACGTGCACCTCCAGGCCGATGACCGCTTCGTACGCCATCCCG
>DASWHY010000048.1:0-2744 GCA_036397955.1 Thermoanaerobaculia bacterium
GCCGCAGCTCGCCCGCACCCTCTCCCCCGGCGGCCGGGACCAGATCCTCCTCGCCTCGGTGGCGGGGCACCTCGAAAGCTCCGAGCGGTTGCTCGTGGAGATCAGCAACGCTGAGCCGGAGCGGCGCGGCGGCGAGGTGGAGCTCGCGGCCGAGCGCCGCTGGGCCAAGGAGCTGCTCGGCGCCAACCGCCTCTACCGGCAGTCCGCCGAGCAGGGCGGCCGGCCGCGCCTCGCCGCCCTGCTCGACGAGCTGGAGCCCCTGCTGCTCGAGCTCGCCCACGCTCCCGCGGAGCTCCCGGCCGCGGAGCTCGACACCCTGCGCGCGCGCATCGAGGCGCGCGCCCTCCTCTTCAAGACCCGCATCGTGGCCGAGCGGCTGGAGCGCCTGCGCCAGGACGCCGAGCCCGGCGCCAGCACCCTTTAGGAGATGCAGACGATGGCACGACGCAGCACCTTCGCCCTCCCCTTCGCCGCGCTCTTGGCGGCGAGTCCGCTGGCCGCTCCGGCGGCCGCCATGACCCTGCCGGCGGGCCTGCACTTCGCCGCGGCCGACGAGGACGAGGCCGACGAGCGGGACGAGCTGTACGACGAGGCCCAGGACGCCCTCGACGAGCGGCGATGGGACCGCGCCGCCGACCTCTTCGGCCGTGCCGCGCAGGCCGGCGGCCCGCAGGCGGACGACGCCCTCTACTGGAAGGCCTACGCGCTGCACAAGGCGGGGCGGAAGGCCGACGCGCTCGCCGCCTTGAAGCAGCTCCAGGGGTCCTTCCCGAAGAGCAACTGGGTGGACGACGCCAAAACGCTGGAGGTCGAGATCCGCGCCGCCGGCGGCACCACCAACCCCGAGCAGGTCGCCGACGAGGAGCTCAAGCTCTTCGCCATCAACAGCCTGATGGGCGCCGAGCCCGAGCGCGCCGTGCCGTTGCTGCAGAAGTTCCTGCGCGGCAACCACTCCGTGCGGCTCAAGGAGAAGGCGCTCTTCGTCCTCTCCCAGGCCGACAGCCCCGAGGCGCGCAACACGCTGCTCGAAATCGCCCGCGGCGGCTCCAACATCGAGCTGCAGCGCAAGGCGATCGAGTACCTGGGCGTCAGCGGCGACCGCGCGGCGCTGCGCGAGCTCTACCGCGGCGGCGCCGGGCCCGCGGTCAAGGAGAAGGTCCTCCAAGCCATGCTCGTCGCCGGCGACGCCGAGGGGCTCGCCGCGGCGGCGCGCGCGGAGCGCGATCCCCGCCTGCGCCGCAAGGCGATCCACACGCTCGGGGTCACCGGCGGCAAGGGCAGCGGCGAATCGCTCAAGGCGATCTACGCCGCCTTCCCCGACCGCGAGACGCGCAGCGCCGTGATCGAGGCGCTCTTCGTCCAGAGCAACTCTCGCGCCCTGATCGAGATCTTCCGCACCGAGAAGGACGCGGCCTTGAAGCGCGAGGCGGTGCAGAAGCTGACCCTCATCGACGACCCCGAGGCCGACCGTTTCCTCGAGTCGGTGCTCGACAAGTAGAAACGGAGACCGCCATGACCCGTGCCGCCCTCCAGCTCCTCGCCGCCGCTCTGCTCATCTCCTGCGACGCCGCCGCGGCGCCGCAAGGAGCACCTGCCGCGGCCGCCCCCTCCGCCGCGGAGGCGCCGCCGCAGATGGTGGACGTCCGCTTCGAGCGCTCGGCCGCGCAGGGAGGCGTCGCCGCCACCCTCGAGCGCCTCGGGGCGGCGGACCGCGACCCCTTCTGGGTCGCCTACCACGTGCCGATCGTGGCCGGCCACCCCTACACCTGCTGCTGGACGTCCGACTGGAAGCCGGGGCCGTGCCGGCTCGAAGCGCGCAACCAGAGCTGGGGCAGCTCCGACCGCGACCGCGAGCGCGCCGCCGGTCCGAACCTGATGGTCCTCCTCCGCCTCGCGGCAGGAGAGGTCGGGAAGGTGCGGGCGGTCTCGCAGGGGTGCCAGCTCGACCTGAGCGGCCGCCGCCTGGTCTGGCTGGAGGACGTGGATGCCGAGGACAGCATCCGCGCGCTGGCGGCGCTCGCCACCGGCGGCGACGGCCGCCGCCAAGGCGAGGACCCGGCCGAGGAGGCAGTCATGGCGATCTCCCTCCACGGCCTGCCGGAGGCCGACGCGGCGCTCGACGAGCTGGTGCAGGAAGGCCACCCGTCGGACGTCCGCGAGGCCGCCCTCTTCTGGCTCGGCCAGACGCGCGGCCGCCGCGGCTACGAGATCCTCTCTCGCGTCGTGCGCCAGGACCCCGACGGCGAGCTGCGCGAGAAGGCGATCTTCTCGCTGTCGCGGAGCGAGGTGCCGGAGGCGGCGGACAGGATCGTCGAGGTGGCGCGCGGCGACCGCAGCCCGGAGGTCCGCGGCCACGCCCTCTTCTGGCTCGCGCAGACGCACGAGGAGCGTTCCGATGTCATCTTCGAGGCGGTCTCGCGCGACCCCGACGAGGAGGTGCGGGAGAAGGCGGTCTTCGCGCTGTCGCAGCTCCCCGACGGCGAGGGGACCGAGATGCTCGTCCGGTTGGTGCGCGAGAACCGCGACCCCGAGGTGCGCAAGAAAGCACTCTTCTGGCTCGGCCAGTCGAAGGACCCGCGGGCGATGGACTTCCTGAGCGAGCTGCTGGCCGAGTAGCGTAGGTCCTGGAGCGGCACCTCCGGGCGCCGCGCACCCCTGTGGTAGCTTGCCCCCTCGCGTGAGGGGACGATGCAACGCCACCGGGTGAAGCCGGGAAGCCGCGTCGAGCTGGCGCGGCGCGATGC
>DASWHY010000049.1:0-3810 GCA_036397955.1 Thermoanaerobaculia bacterium
CCCGTCAGCCGCCCGCACGACGGGCAGACGACCGAGCCGGTGCGCTGGCGGCGGAGCATGCGGTCTACTCTAGCGTCCGGCGGCCGGATCTACTGCCGGTAACAGTTCTCCCGCCCCTGCGCCTGTTTAAGCAAGCTACCAAACGACCGGAGGTACCGATGAGCGACCCGCTGACCCGCTTCGACCCACCGGCGAACTGGGACGACTTCCCGCGCAGCCGCAGCAAGCGGGAGGCCCTGCGGACGAGCTGGCACGACACCCTCGCCGCCCTGACCGCGGGCTCGGCGGGACCCAACTACTACAACCCGATGACGACACGGATCGGCGACGCCCGGCCGGCGCGAGTGGAGTGGAACGCCTTTCCCAAACGGGTCGAGGATACCGAGCAGCCGCTGGCGGACAAGCTGCGGGACGCCGACGAGCGCGACCGGCAGGCGGAGTACTGTGAGTGGTGCGTGAAGCGCGGCGCCGGGGGCAAGATCACTCGCGTCACCTTCACCAGCGAGGTCGTCGAGTACTGGCACGCGCTCTGGGGAGTCGATAGGGCCCGCGTCCTGGCGCTCTACAGGCAGTGGATCAGCCCGCGGGTCGCGCTGCGCGACCTGGAGCTGAATCCGGGGGATCCGGACAGCCCCTACAAGCCGCGGAACGACTGGAACACCGGCGGCGAGATCCTTCCGGACCGCGGCGGCGCCATGCACATGGTGGTGCAGAGCCCGGCCAACACGCTGGTGGCGGCTCTGGGTGTCGTGGTCGGCGCCGCCAATTCGGGGAACGACCGCCCGCCCGGCGGCAGCGACCACGCCGATCCCCTGATCGGCCTCTCGGTCAAGCGGCTGGTGGTGCGCCTGGGCCAACGGGTTTCCTTCAGCAACCCCGTCGGCGTCTACCTCCAGGAGCCCGAGTTCAACCGCTTCGAGCTGCCCGCCGGCGCCCCGCGCGAGGTCCATCCGCGCGACTTCTGGACGGTGGTCCGCGGCGACCGCGAGACCGGCCGCGCCCTGCGGGCAGTCTACGAAGTGCCGCGGAGGCTCCGCTTCACGGTCGGCGACATGAAGATCGACGGCCGCACGATCCAGCATGGCTCGCAGATCGCGCGCACCTTGAAGTCCGGCACCTATGTCACTCCCATCCCCCGCACCAGCTAGGAGCGCGACCCATGCGCGCCTCCGGAGGAGACCCCCGATGAGAGCCCTGGCCTCCGCCACGCTCGCCCTCGGCACGATGGCGGCCGGCGCCGTCATCGTCGCGTGCGGCCTGCCCTACCCCAACCGGCCGCCCACCGCCCCTTTCGCCTGCGCCGATTTCCCGACGCTGACGCCGGACCTCCCGGCCGACGTGGATCTCCCCGATCACTCGAACACCCAGTGCTTCGCCTGGCAGGAGTTCATCGCCCTGAACTGGCCGGCGGCGCCGGGGAGCGCGGGCGAGCCGGACCGCGGCCGCGGGCCGGCCGACTTCGGCCGGCCGACCGACCGGACGCCGCTCGTCTGGGAGACCTACAAAGAGGCGCACGAGGTGTTCTTGCCGGACGCCGCGGCACCGCGCCCGTGGGGGGAGTCGGGCCTTCGCGAGAGCCTACCCGCGAGCTTCGCGCCCGCTGCGCGCCTCGCCGCCCGCGAGCAGTCGAGCGGCTTCCTCGTGCTGCGCATGACATCGAAGACCTCGCCGCAGGCGCCCCGGCTCGAGCGGGTCGTCCAGGCCGGCCGCGGCGGCTGGCTCACGGCGCAGAACCGCAAGCTCACCTACTACGGCATCCACATGAATCGTCCCGAGTTCGAGTACATCGTGAGCGAGCGCCTCTACGACGCGCGGCGGCAACGCGGGCGGGCCATCGACCTGCCGGCTGGCCGCAACGGCTCGCCGCCGGCCGTGGGCTCGCTCGAGCTCAAGTCGGCGTGGGTGGAGCTCACCGACCGCCGGCTGCGCCGCCGCTTCCACACCGTCGAGGCCTGCATCGTCGAGGGAGACCGCTGCCGTACGGCCCTCGTCGGCCTGGTCGGTCTCCACATCGTGCACAAGACCGAGACCTTCCCGCAGTGGAGCTGGGCCACCTTCGAGCACGTGGACAACGCTCCCGACCGCGAGCAGATCCGCCAAGGCAGGCTGCGGCGCCGCTACACCTACTTCGACCGCGATTGCCCGGCAGGGAGCACCGACCCACGATGCGTCCAGAACCGCGTGCCCACCGCACCCAGGGACCGGCCGGTCCAGGTGGTAAGGGAGACCCCGATCGCGGAGAGCGCGCGGGCGCTCAACGCCCTGGTCCACGCGGCGATCCGGCGCACCAACCGGCGCTCGGTCTGGCAGTACTACCACTTGGTGGACGTCCAGTGGCCGCAGGGGGCGGAGACGGTCGCGGGCGTCCGCGACGCGCCACTGCCGCGCGGCGGGATGACGCCGACGTCGCTCGCCAACGCCACCATCGAGACCTACGTGCAGCACGACACCTGCATCGACTGCCATCGCGGGGCGACGATCGCTTGCACCGCCGCCGGCGGCTGCCCGGCACAGGCCGCCGACTACAGCTTTCTGTTGATGCTGGCCCAGGAGCCTCCGTAGAGGCCGCGGCGATAGAGCCCGATCAGCCGGTAGGAGCCGGTGCCGCCGCCGGCCGCCGCCCGCGGCGGAGGGCGGCGACGACGGCGTCGCGGGCGTCGTCGAAGAGGGTGTAGAAGACCGGCACGACGAGGAGGGTCAGCAGGGTGGCGGTGGTCATGCCGCCGATCAGGGTGAAGCCGAAGCTGGTGTAGGAGAGGCCGATCGAGTTGGAGCCGCGATAGCGACGGCTGGGGCGGGCGAGCGGTGCGCAACTACTACGGCAGAAATGGATTGATCGCCCGGACCGTGCCGTACAGCCGATCGTGCTGGAAATCCTCGCTGATCAACTCTGAAAGCCCGTACACCTCGGCGTACGCCCAGAGGTGAGCATCGAACCAGGAGAGGCCGTACGCCGCCGAACCGTGGATCGCGGTCCGAACGACCGCCTCGTTCGGGTAGAGCACCGTGAACTCGCTCAGCAGCTCCTCTGTCTCGCGCCGGGCTTCTTGCGGCGAGAGGAGCGATTCTCTGCCCTGGAGCGGGCGGGTGACGGCGGTGTAGAACTCGAGGAGCGCTTGGTGCGGGAGGCGAAGATTGCGACTCACGACCCCCTGCAGCAAGAGCTCCTCGGCGACCGCCTGTTTCTCTGGCGAGCGGGGATCGAAGCGATAGACGAGGAGGTTCGTGTCAACGAGGCCGGCCACGCTCGTAAAGCTCCTCGCGTGTCCAGCCGCGGTCTTCACCCTCCCGCCTCTCCGTGAGCTCGGGCCGCTTGCGCTCTCGCTCGCGCTGGCGAAGGATCGACTGTTCGAGGAGCCGGAGACGCTGTGCCGTATCGAGAGCCTTCGGGAGCGTTACCTGGAGCTTGCTCGTCACCTTGGCCATGTGCTTACCCTAGCAAGGGAAGACTCCTTGTCAAGCGTGAGGAGCAGTCGCTGTGGCCGCGGGAGCCGCCGCCGGCCGCCGACCGCGGCGGAGGGCGGCTGCGACGGCGTCGCGGGCGTCGTCGAAGAGGGTGTAGAAGACCGGTACGACGAGCAGGGTCAGCAGCGTCGCGGTGGTCATGCCGCCGATCAGGGTGAAGCCGAAGCTGGTGTAGGAGAGGCCGATCGAGGTGGAGCCGCCGACGGTGAGCGGCACCATGCCGCCCATCGTGGTCAGCGCCGTCATCATGATCGGGCGGAAGCGCCGCTCGGTGGCGAGGAGGAGGGCCTCGCGGCGCGGGCGCCCCTCTTCGCGCAGCCGGTTCACGCAGTCGATCAGCACGAT
>DASWHY010000050.1:0-5531 GCA_036397955.1 Thermoanaerobaculia bacterium
CTTCATCGCCCGCTTCGAGAGCTGCCTGACCGACTCGAACGTGATGATCGCCGGCACCGACAATCTGTGGCGCAGCAACGACTTCTTCGACGGCGGCGCCAACTGGACCGCCAACGGGCCGGAGGAAGGAGCGACCCGCGCCAACCAGCTCACGGCGATGGCCTTCGCCCCTTCCGACGACACCTGCTCGACCTACGCCTACGGTAACGGTGCCGGCGTGCTCCGCCTGACCATCGACGGCGGCAACAACTGGCGCGACCTCGACCCATCCGGCGGCGTCCCCGGGCGCTTCGTCACCGACCTGGCGTTCGATCCGACCAACGCGGCGATCCTCTACGTCGCCCTCTCCGGCTTCGACGAGGGGACCCCGGGACAGCCGGGCCACCTGTTCAAGACGACCTCCGCCCTGGCCGAATCGCCGGCCTGGAGCAACGTCAGCCCGCCGGTCAACCTGCCGGCCAACAGCGTCGCCGTGAACCCGTCGTCGCCGAGCACGCTCTACGTCGGCGGCGACGTCGGCGTCTGGCTGAGCACCGACGGCGGCGTCACCTGGGCGCACTCCGGACCGCCGGACGGCATGCCCAACGTCGCGGCGTTCGAGGTGCAGACCGACGCGACCGGCGCCAAGATCTTCGCCTTCACCCACGGCCGCGGCGCCCTCACCTCGATCGGCGTCGAGGCGTTGATGGCGGTCGAGCCGCTGCCCGCCTCGGTCGCGAGCCCGGGAGGCGACGGCGACGTCTTCGTCGACAACTGCGATGTCGCCACCGCCAGCTTCGAGGTGGAGAACCTGGGGGCGACCGATCTGACCGCGGTCGAAGCGGTGCGGATCGAGCCGGTGTCCCATCCCGCGACCCAGGCGCTGACCGCGCTCCCGCTGCGGGTCGCCGACCTCCTCCCCTGCGGCCAGCTCTGCGGCAACCCGCCGAGCAAGGCGACCGCGACCTTCTCCTTCCGCGCTCAGGGCCTGGCCTTCGACGACGAGCTGGTCTTCGAGATCGAGGTCCGCGCCCTGGCCGGCGGCACGCCGATCACCGCCCTGGCGACGCTGCGCATCGGCGGCACCGAGAGCGACTTCGAGCCGCAGGCCGGCCGCACCTTCGACTTCGAGCAGGACCTCGAGGGCTGGAAGATCGCCCACGGCACCTTCACCCGCGGCTCGCCCGGCGCCGAGGGCACGGCCACCCACCTCGCCTCCTCCTCGTTGCAGGCCAACCAGTGCGACGAGGTGCGCTCGCCCGAGGTCCGTCTCGGCCCGACCTCGACACTGTCGCTCTTCAACCAGTTCTCGATCGAGCCCGGCACCCCGGCGCTGGGGTTCTACGACCGGGCCAACGTCGGGCTCCACGACGTCATCGCCGGCGAGCGCACCACGGCGGTGCCGGACGGGGGCCGGCTCTACGACGCTTCCGGCCCCAACGGCACCTGCGTGACCAACGGCGAGGCCGGCTGGTCCGGGGTCGGCGTCCCCTTCGCAGCGAGCAGCTGGTCCGCCAACGCCCTGGCGGCCTCCGGCCTCGCGGGCCGCCGGCTGCGGCTGAGCATCGGCTACGGCACCGATCCGAACTTCGAAGGGACCGGCTTCCAATTCGACCGTGTGACGCTCACCGACTTCGAGCTGCAGATGCCCGACGCGCGCTCCGACGTCTGCGTCATCGAGCCCTGCCGCGAGATCGACGACGCCGACCCGGCGGTCGAGTACGTGGGCGGCTGGCACCGGCGCACCGACGGCGGCTCCAACGGCGGCTATCATCGCCGGCTGGTCGGCGGCAACGGCAAGGAGGCGACCGCCCGCGTGGTGTTCAGCGGCGGCGCGGTGACCTATCACTACGTGCAGTCGAATCGCGGCGGCACCGCCGACATCCTCATCGACGGCGCGTTGCGCGAGACCCTCGTCTACGGCCCCAACCAGAACGGCGCGGAGAACCCGACCTTCGGTCACCAGCGCGTCTATTCCGGCCTCGGCCCGGGTTCGCACGAGCTCCGCATCGTCGCCCGTAGCGGCGCGGTCTACGTCGACGGCTTCGCCTTCAACTGCGCGGACCCGGCGGCGGGGGTCGATCCGACCGCGGCCGAGTTCGGCTCGGAGACCCAGGTGTCGAACGCGGCCGCCACCGAGGGCCCGGTGATCGAGCGCACGGTGAGCGTCGGCGCTGACGACGAGCAGATCTCGGTGGTGGTCGAGGGCAGCTTGGTGCCGCTGACCGTCCGGCTCCTCGACCCGGCGGGCGCCCTGCTCGCCACCGGCGGCTCGCTGCTCGGCGGCGCCACCTCGGGCCTCGACGCCCCGGTGAGCGTGCCGGGGACCTACACCGTGCGGATCGTCAACACCCCGGGCGCCTTCGGCACGATCGAGATCAGCGTGGCGCGCACGGTGCGCCGGGAGTGAGCGACGGCGCGGGTCGAACCGGCGGTTGCCGCCGGCAGTAGAATTCCCGCAATGCTCCTCCCAGCCGGCCTCAAGGGCGAGTGACGGTCCCGCCGGCTCTCCTCGCCGCCCTCCTCCTGCTCGCGGGGCCCGATCCGGCCGACCCGGCCGGCTGGCTCCGCCAGAGCGTCTTGGGGCGCCTCAACCAGGAGCGGGCGGCGGCCGGGCTGCGGCCGCTGGCTCTGGACGACCGTCTGGTGGGGGTGGCACAGCAGGAGGCCGAGGAAATCGCGCGCCGCGGCGTGCGCGCCTACGAGGAGGCGGCGTTGCGCGAGACCTTCCGCCAGACCCGCCACCGCCTGGCACGCGCCGCCTACGAGCCGCACGGCTGGAGCGAGAGCTGGGCGCTCGGCGGCGACGACGACCTGGAACGGATCGTCGGCGGCGCCGACGGCGTGCTGGCGCAGGCGCTCGACGGCGACTACTCGCACCTGGGCGTCGGCTTCAGCCGCCGCGACGGCCTGCCGGTCTACACTTTCCTCCTCGCCTGGCCGGAGGCGGAGTTCTTCGCCCGCCAGACCACCGGTCTCGCCGACCCCGAGGCGGCGCGCCAGGCGATGCTGGCGCAGGCCAACGCGCTGCGCCGGGCGGCGGGCGCGCCGCCGCTCGCCCTCGACCCGCGGCTCAACGCCGCGGCGCAGCGTCACGCCGAGGACATGCTGGCGCGCTCCTTCTACGCCCACGACACCCCCGAGGGAGAGGGCCCGGGCGAGCGCGTGCGCGCCGCCGGCTACCCGGCGCCGGCGCTGGTGGGCGAGAACATCGCCCGCGGCGCCCTCTCGGTCGAGGAGGCGCTCGCCGGCTGGACGCGCAGCCGCGAGCACCGCAACAACCTCCTCCACGGCGCCTTCACGGGCTTGGGCGTCGGCTACGCCGCCGGCCGCGACGCCGACGGCTGGACCGTCGTCTGGGTGCAGGACTTCGCGCGGCCGAAGACGCCCGGCACGTAAACGCCCGGCACGTAGGCCGGGCGCTACAGCGGTCTCTCCTTGACCATCAGCCAGGCGTCCAGCCCGCGGCGGTAGTAGCGCGGCAGGCGGCGGACGGCGCGGTAGCCGTGGCGCTCGTAGAAGGCGCGCGCGCCGGCCTCCCCCGCCGCCGTCTCGAGCGCGATCTCGCGGGCGCCCGCTTCCCAGAGCCACGCCTCGGCCGCCGCGAGGAGGCGGCCGCCGACGCCGCGCCGCTGCCGCTCGGGCGCGACGTCGAGAGTCGCCAGGTGGGCGAGCCCGCGCCGCTCGAGGCAGGCGACCGCGAAGCCCATGACCTCCCCCGCCGCTTCGGCCACCCACGTCCGGCACCCCCGGCTCCCGATCCAGAGCGCCAGCTCCCGCCGCGAGTAGGCGAGCTCCGGCGGAAACGCGGCGCGGTCGATGGCGTGCAGGCGCTCGAAGTCGTCCGGCCGCGCGTCGCGGATCAAAAGGGAGGACTGGTCCGTGCTTTGCACCGTGGGCTCGGCCGAGGAGGTGGTGGAATGAACGTGCGAGAGATCATGACCGAGAACCCCGCCTGCTGCACGCCCGACCAGACGGTGCGCGAAGCGGCGCGCCTGATGGCGCAGAACGACTGCGGCTCCATCCCGGTGGTCGAGGAGAGCACCCGCCGGCTGGTCGGCGTGGTGACCGACCGCGACCTGGCGATCCGCGTCCTGGCCGAAGGGCGCGGGCCGGACACGCCGGTGCGCGAGGCGATGACCTCGGACCCGGCGACCTGCGGCCCCGACGACGACGTGAACGAGGTCGAGCGCCTGATGGCCGAGCGGCAGGTGCGCCGCGTGCCGGTCGTCGAGAACGGACGCGTCGTCGGCGTGGTGGCGCAGGCCGACCTGGCGCTCCACCCGAACGCGGTCTCCGACCGGGAGGTCGGGCAGCTGGTCGAGGAGATCTCGCAGCCGGCGCGGTAGACCGCCGGCGCTCAGCGCCGCGGCAACGGCTTGAGGTAGATCGTCGCGTCGCGGTTGAGCACCCCGCGCGCGGAGGCCGCGTCGCCGGTGGCCTCGAAGTTGCGGTCGCCGGCGGCCCCGGCCAGCTCGAGGACGAGGAGCGCCGCGCCGGCCGCGGCGAGCAGCCAGCGCGCGGGCCGCCGGGGCGCGACCCGCCGCAGACCCGCCGCGGCCGCCGCCGCGACAAGCGTCCACCAGAACGGCAGCACCAGCAGCCCCTGCCGCGCGTAGCCGAAGCTCAGCCCCACCACCAGCGCCCACACCAGCGTCAGCAACAGCACCAGCACTCCCCAGCGCCGGGCCGCGCCGCCGGCGGCGAGACAGACCGCGAGCCCGAGGAGCGCCAGGGGCGGCCCCAGCCAGAGCGTCGCGCGCGCCGCGGCGGCGGTCGGGACGAAGACGTCCACCGGCCGGCGCACGCCGGTCAGACCGCCGGGCCAGTCCCACTGCGTCCAGCCGAGCCGCCAGGCGTCGAGCGAGAGCCGCCACTTGGCGAGCATCAGCCGTGCGGCCGCGCCGGGGCGCTCGCGCGCCCACCGCCAGGCCATGCGCTGGCCGTGGAGCACCATCTCGAGGTGCCGCGGGTCCTCGAGGTCGAGCATCGTGCCGCCGCCGGCGGTGAGCGGCGCCGGGGAGAAGGTGCCGTCGGAGCCGGGGTGGTTGGCGAGGGCGAGATTGAGCGGGCCGTAGAGGGTGAGCGGCACGAAGAGCGGCAGCGGCTCGGCGAGCCGGCCGGCGTGCCGCTCGTTGAACTCCGCGAGGCGCACCGCGTTGCGCGCCGCCCACGGGGCGACGGCGAGGAGCCACCCCGCCGCCACCAGCGCCCAGGGAGCCAGGCGCGGCCCGGGCCCGCGCCGGCCGCGCAGCCACCCCCAGAGGCCGACGCCGACGAGAAGGAGGGCGACGAGCGCCCCCTCGGCGCGGGTGAGAGCGAGGAGACCCAAGAGCACGCCCAAGAGAAGAGCGTGAACCCAGCGGGCTTGCGGTTTCCCATCGTCCTGCGGCGCCGCCAGCGGGTGCTCCATCCTCTGGCTCCACAGCAAAAGGCAAAGGAGGAGGAGCGTCAAGTACGGCCCTTCCGAGACCGGCGCCACCGCCAGGACGTAGGACCCGAAGTGGTAGAGAGTGAGCGCGGCGCCCGCCAGAGCCACGCCGCGCCCGAGG
>DASWHY010000051.1:0-2778 GCA_036397955.1 Thermoanaerobaculia bacterium
TGCAGGGCGAGGAGCGGTCCGTTCATGCGCGCAAGTCTATGCTGCGGCAGGCGCCGCCCGGCGCGGCGCCCGGCGCGGAGGCACCGCGGCGGCGGCGTGATACTCTTCGCGGCCCGCCGGCGCCGCGGCCCGCGCGGGACCCCGAAACCAGGACCATGAGCCTCCCTCTGGAGTGCCGCTACTTCTTCGACTCGGCGCGCGGCGGGCGCGCCAGCGGCTGCGCCGACTCCTGCGACCTGGCGGCCGACCCGGCGGCGGTCGCCGAGCTGGCGGAGCTCGGGGTGGCGCGCGACGACCTGCCGGCGCTGCTGCTCTCCGAGCCGGACGGCAAGCCGCGCGTCCTCGGCGTGCGGCTGTCGGCCGAGGAGGCGAGCCGCCTGGCGGCGGGGGAGGGCCTGCCGGCCGCGCCGCTCACCCTCTACGTCTCCGAGTGGTGCCCCGACTGCCGCCGCGCTCGGCGCGTGCTGGAGGAGGCCGCGGTGCCGTTCGAGGAGATCGACATCGACCGCGACCGCGGCGCCGAGGAGCTGATCCAGGCGCGCGCCGGCGGCCGCCGGGTGGTGCCGACGCTGCGCTTCGCGGAGCGTTTCTGGGCCTTCAACCCGGCGACGCCGCTGCTGCGCAAGCTGCTCGGCGGCGGCGCGGGCACGCCTCCCAGGACGCATTGAACCCCGCTGCATGAACGTCGCCGTCTGCATCAAACAGGTCCCCGACACCGAGGCCCGCCTGCGCGTGGCGCGCGACGGCAAGTGGGTGGAGGAGGAGGACCTGCCGTTCGTCATCAACGAGAGCGACGAGTACGCCCTCGAGGAGGGCCTGGCGATCGCCGAGAAGAGCGGCGGCGAGGTGACGGTCTTCAGCCTCGGCCCCGAGCGGGTGCGCGAGGCGCTGCGCAAGGCGCTGGCGCTGGGGGCGGCGCGCGCCGTCCACCTCAAGGACCCGGCGTTCCAGGGCGGCGACGCGCTGGCCAACGGCCGGGCGCTCGCCGCGGCGGTCGGGCGCGGCGGCTTCGACCTCGTGCTCACCGGCTCGCAGTCCGACGACGCCGGCTACGGCGCCACCGGCTCGGTCCTCGCCGGCCACCTCGGCTGGCCGCACGCCTGGCTGGTCATGGGAGTGGAGGTCGAGGAGGGTGGCAAGAGCGCCAAGGTGACGCGCGAGATGGAGAGCGGGCGCAACGAGATCGTGCGCCTGGCGCTGCCGGCGGTGCTGGAGATCCAGGCCGGCATCAACCACCCGCGCTACGCCTCGCTCAAGGGGATCATGGCGGCCAAGAAGAAGGAGATCGCCGACGTGGCGCCGGCCGACCTGGGGCTCGACGCGGCGGCGGTCGGCGCGGCCGGCTCGCGGCTGGAGATCGTCTCGGTGGCCTTCCCCGAGAGCGGCGCCGGGGCGCAGATCCTTGAGGGGGACGCGGCGACGGCGGCCAAGGCCCTGGTCGAAAAGCTCCAGAAAGAAGCGCGGGTGCTGTGATGGGCGCGAGCGGCGCGACCTGGGTGGTGCTGCAGCTCCGCGACGGCCAGGTGTCGCGGAACTCGTGGGAGGCCGTGGCGGCGGCGCAGAAGCTGGCCGCGGCGCGCGGCGGCAAGGCCGAGGCGGTCGTGCTCGGCCACGGGGTGGGTGGCGCGGCCGGGCAGGTGGCGGCGAAGGACCTGGCGCGCGTCCACGTCGCCGACCACGCGGCGCTGGCGGCGTACACGCCGGGCGGCTGGCGGGGGGCGCTGGCGCCGGCGATTCGCGCCGCGGCGCCCGACTACGTCGTTTTCCCGCACACCTACCAGACGGTCGACTTCGCGCCGCGCCTGGCGCAGGAGGTCGGGGCCGGGCTGGTGCCCGAGGTGACCGGCTTCGAGGAGGAGGGGGGCGAGCTGGTCTGGCGGCGCCCGATCCTCGGCGGCAAGATGCAGGCCCGGGTGAAGGTCAAGGGGGAGGGGACGGTCTTCGTCTCGGTGCAGAGCGGCGCCTTCCCGGCCGACGCCGTCGCCGCCGGGCAGGCGGCGGTGGGGGAGCTGGCGACGGACCTGGCGGCGGTGCGGCCCGACCGCGAGATCCTCGGCGTCGAGGAGGTCGGCGGCGACCAGGTGGACCTGACCAAGGCCGCCGTCATCGTGGCCGTCGGACGCGGCGTCGGCGGCGCCGACAAGATGAAGCCGGTCGAGGAGCTGGCGCGGGTGCTGGGGGCGGAGATCGGGGCCAGCCGCCCGGTCATCGACAACGGCTGGCTGCCCCGCGACCGTCAGATCGGCTCCAGCGGCCAGACCGTCGCCCCCCGCCTCTACATCGCCGCCGGCATCTCCGGCGCAATCCAGCACCTGGTCGGCATGAAAGCCTCGGGCGTCGTCGTGGCGATCAACAAGGACCCCGGCGCCCCCATCTTCACCGTCGCCGACTACGGGATCGTCGGCGACCTCCACGAAGTGCTGCCGGCGCTGACCGAAGCGATCCGGGCGGCCAAGGGGTAAACCGGGCAGCGCCTGGGGCGCTTGTCTCGGCGAGAGAAATGCACCCCCCGGCGGCTGGGGTGCACTCCCCGGGCGTCGGGGATAGATCCCGAACCGGAGAAATGCACCATTTTCTGGCCGGAATGCACCATCCGGGTGCCCGAGATAAGAGTTTGGGTCCTCGGGAGGACCGCCGGGCTCCCGGGAAGGAGGCGGCGAGGCCTTTTTGGTGCATCCCGGCTGCGAAATGGTGCATCTTTTCTGTCGGGGAAGCTTCCCCGGCCGGCGGGATGCACACTTTCGAGCCCGGATGGTGCATTCCTCCTCCCGTCCCCTG
>DASWHY010000052.1:0-4531 GCA_036397955.1 Thermoanaerobaculia bacterium
TCGTGGAGGAGCTGGCGCCGCTACGGAAGAACGCCCTCGCCGGCCACCCCTGGCGCGCCTGGGCCGAGGCGCAGTCGGAGGCGAGCGCCGGGGCGGCCCAGCGCCTGCCCGGCGCCACCAGCCGGTGGAATCGCGGCAAGGATCTGAGCTGGGAGCCGCTGCGGCCCGAGCGCGTCTGCGAGGTCGCCTACGACCACATGCAGGGAACGCGCTTTCGGCACGCCGCGCAGTTCGTGCGCTGGCGGCCCGACAAGCCGCCGCAGGACTGCCGCTACGATCCGTTGGAGGTCACGCCGGCCTACGAGCTGGAGCGCGTCTTCGGGCGGCCCTAGCCGAGCCGGTGCTTCTCGAGGCGGGAGTAGAGCTGGGCGCGGGTCAGGCCGAGGAGGCGGGCGGCCTTGGACTTGTTCCCCCGGGTCTGCTCCAGGGCCTGCTGCACGAAGCCTCGTTCCATCGCTTCGAGATCGACACCGCCGGGGGGGAAGGGCGCGGCGTCGATCGGCGAGTCGTTGCTTGCGGACGACCGGGCGGCCCCCGGCCGGCCGGCCACCGCCGGCAGGTGCTCGCGGGTGATCAGCCCGCCGTCGCAGAGCAGGATCGCACGCTCGATGGCGTTGCGCAGCTCACGGACGTTGCCCGGCCAGGGGTGGGCGAGGAGCCACTCGCGGGCGTCGCGCGAGATCCCGGCGGCCGGCCGCCCCATCGTCCGCCCCAGGTCTTCGAGGAAGAACTCGGCGAGCACCAGGATGTCGTCGGGGCGCTCGCGCAGCGCCGGGACGTGGATCCCGAAGACGTTGAGACGGTAGTAGAGGTCCTCGCGGAACTGCCCCCTGGCGATCGCCGTCCCGAGGTCGCGGTTGGTGGCGGCGATGACGCGCACGTCGGCGCGCAGCGTGCGGGTCCCCCCCACGCGCTGGAACTCCCGCTCCTGGAGCACGCGCAGGAGCTTGGCCTGCACCAGGGGGCTCATCTCGGTGATCTCGTCGAGGAACAGGGTGCCGCCGGCGGCCTGCTCGAGCCGGCCGATCTTGCTCCCGAGGGCCCCGGTGAAGGCCCCTTTCTCGTGGCCGAACAGCTCCGATTCGAGGAGCTGCTCGGGCAGCGCCGCGCAGTTGATCGCCACGAACGGCTTGCGCGCCCGCGGCGAGCCCTGGTGCAGGAGGCGGGCGACGACCTCCTTGCCGGTGCCCGACTCGCCGGTGATGAGCACGGTGGTATCGGCGGACGCCACGCGCCCGACCTGGAGCAGCACCTCCCTCCACGACGTCGAGGCGCCGACGATGCGGCCGCGCTCCCGCGACTCCAGCTCGCGCGCCAGCGTCTCGACGGTCGCCTCCAGCCGCTCGGCGCGCTCCTGCGCTTCGGCGGCGATGCGGGCCTCTTCGGCGAGCTGTTGGTGGGAAAGCATCAGCGCGACGCGATCGGCGAGACGGGCGGCGATCTCGGCGTCCTCGTGGGAGTAGGACGCCGGCTCGCGGTGGAAGAAACCGAGGCTGCCGGTGACCTCGCCCGCGAGCCACACCGGCACGCGCAGCCAGGAGCGCAGGCCCGAGGCCACCATCAGCTCCTCGCGCTCCGTCGTGGGGGCCACTTCCGCGGGGATGTCGCGCATCAGCTCGAAATCCAGGGCGCGGCGTGCCGTCTCCTCCTCGCTGAGCAAGATCGGCGCGGTGGTCACCGGGATGTCGGCCTCCCCCGCGAAGGCGATGATGCGGATCGTGCGGGCGCGCACGTCGAGCTCGGTCAGCACCAGCAGGTCGTGCGGCAACAGCGGCTGTGCGGCGTCGGAGATCCGCTGGAAGACCTCGCGCACGTCGAGCGACTCGGCGAGCGTGCCGACGAGCGTCTCGAGCCGGTCGAGCCGCTCCCGGCGGCGCCGCTCGGCGTCCCAGAGGCGCCAGTGCTCGACCGCCGACCCCAGGAGGGCCGCGATCGGCCGCAGGAGGTCCTGGTGCTCGGCGGTGAAGGCGTGGGGCCGGTCGGCGGCGAGCCAGACGCCGCCGGAGAACGCCTCGCGCGAGCGGAACGACTCCCACATCGTCGAGCGCACGCCACCCGCGACGATGTTTCCATCGACGGGGAAGGCGGGGTCCAGCTCGAGCAGAGTGTCGTCGACGCGGGGGATCGGTCCGGGCCGGGGGCGCAACCGCGGCGACCAGGCGCTGAGCGGGCGAGGGTCCCACCAGGTCCCCACGCAGCCCTCGGTGCGCACAGTGGTGGCGTGCACGACCGCCCGCTCCTCGTCGAGGAGGCGTACGACCCCCATGTTGTCGAGCGGGATGAGCCGGCGGATCGCGGTCGCCACCCGGTCGAAGACCTGTTGCAGCTCGAGGGTCTCCGCGGCGGTCTCGGCGATCTCCGCCAGGACGCTGGCGAGGGACCCCCGGTCCACGCGGGGAGGCTGCAGTTCGAGGTCGATCAACGCGTTCATGCTCAATCGAGAATACACCTACCCGCCGCGCCGGAAGTCGCCGCGCTTACCGCCGCCGCGCCCGGTCGGGTTCGCGCGCACCGCCGGCGGCTGCGGCCTGGGCGGTGAGGAGCTCGCGCAGTTTGCCGAGGGCCATGTCGAGCTGTTCGGGGGTGAAGGCCGGCGGCTGCTGGCGCGGCACGCTGCCCTGGAGCTTGGTGGCGAGGTCGCGGACCTTCTGGCCGGTCGGGCTCGGCTGGGGCACCTCCTGCGGGTACGCCAAGCGGAAGAACTCGACGGGGTCGAGCTGGATGACCTCGAGGATCTGGAACAGGTGGCCGATCTTGAAGGTCAGGGAGCGGCCCCAGAGCTTGCTCAGGTAGCCGGAAGCCAGGTCCATCCGGCGCTCGATCTCGTTGAGCGGGACGCCGGAGATCCGGACGACCGTCAGCAGGAGCTCGAGGAGCCGGTTGGTCTCCGCCCTGGCGGATTCCTCAGACACGATGCCTTAGGCTACGCGAAATTGGACGCCCCGGCAAAGGGCCTGCGCTCGCAGGAAGGGCGGTGTGGTAGAAGGTGCCGCAGGAGCCCAGGCCATGCCCGAACCAACCGACGCCGGCCTGCCAGAGTTGGAGGCGGAGGAGCCGGCGTCAGCTGCCGTCGAGCCCGACACCGCGGAGGTCGCCGCCGCAGAGCCCGCTGCCGCGGCGCCGCGCCCGCTCGTCAAGCGCCACCACGGCGTCGTCCGCGTCACGCACTGGCTGAACGCGGCGCTGCTCCTGGGGATGATCGGCAGCGGCCTCCAGATCTACGGCGCCTTCCCGCGCTTCGGGCCGCGCGGCGGCCCCTTCCTGCCCAACCCCTGGCAGAACGACGTGTTCCCGCGCGCCGTTCGCCTCGGCGGCTGGCTGGCGGGAGGCATCAACTGGCACTTCGCGCTCGCCTGGCCGTTCGTCGCCACCGGGCTCGTCTACCTGCTTTACCTGGCGTTCTCCGGCGAGTGGCGGCCGCTCCTCTTCCGGCCGCGCGACCTGCCGCGCGCTTGGCAGATGCAGCTCTACTACCTGCGCCTCCGCCGGGAGCACCCGCCGCAGGGCAAGCACAACGCCCTGCAGAAGGCCGCCTACAACGGCATCTTTCTCCTCGGAGTGCTGGCGGTGCTGACCGGGTTCGCGATCTACAAGCCGGTGCAGCTCTCCTGGCTGGTCGCGGCGTTCGGCGGCTACGAGATGGCGCGCTGGTGGCACTTCTGGACGGTGTGGCTCTTCGTCGCCTTCACGGTCGTCCACGTGGTGATGGTCTTCCTCGTCGATGCCGCGTCGCTGCGGGCGATGGTCACCGGCTGGTACCGCGGGAGGAACCCGAGCCATGACTGAGCCCCGCCTCTCGCGCCGCGATCTCATCCGGCTCGGCCTCCTGGGCGGCCCGGCGCTCGCGGCCGGCTCCTGCGGCTGGACCGGCGGGCCCCTGGAGCCGGGCCTGCGCGCCGTCTCGCGCGTCAACGACTGGGTCGGCGAGGAGGTCCTCCAGTCGTCCCGCCGCTTGGCTCCCGAGTACGCGCTCTCCGAGCGCACGCCGCCGCGGCTCTTCCCCGCCTACTCCCGCACCAAGCCGCTGCCGCGCCTCGACGATCCCGCCGCCTGGGCTCTCGAGGTCGGGGGGCTGGTGCGCCGGCCGGCGCGCCTGACGCTGGCGACGATCGAGACCCTGCCGCGCCTCTCCTACACGGTCAAGCACCACTGCGTCGAGGGCTGGACGGCGATCGCCACCTGGACGGGCGTGCCGGTAGCGACCGTCGCGGCGCTCGTCGAGCCCACCGCCGAGGCGCGCTACCTGCGCTTCGACTCCTTCGATGCCGCCGGCCGCTACTACAACGGCTGGGACCTCGAGAGCGCGATGCACCCGCAGACCATCCTCGCCTACGCCTTCAACGACGGCCCGCTCGGGTTCGAGCACGGCGCGCCGCTCCGGCTCTACGCCCCGATCAAGCTCGGCTACAAGCTCACGAAGTATCTGACTCGGATGACCTTCACCGCCCAGCGCCCCGGCGGCTACTGGGAGGACCGCGGCTACCCCTGGTTCGCCGGGGTGTAACGTCAGGTCCGGAGTCAAGAAGGCTGT
>DASWHY010000053.1:0-5270 GCA_036397955.1 Thermoanaerobaculia bacterium
GCGCCCGCGCGCGTAGTAGAAGCCGCCCAGCTTGCTGTAGCCACCCCAGTAGGAGGGGCGGAGCGCGATTGCCTGCCGGTAGGTCGCCTCGGCGGCCGGCGCCGCGCCCCCCGCGTCCCGCGCCCGCGCCAGGCCGAGCAGGGCCTCGAAGTGCTCGGGATGGGCAGCGAGCGCCCGCTCGAAGGCGGCCAACGCCTCGCGCGGCTTGCCCGTGCGGGTGTAGAGGGTGCCCAGCGTGACGTCGACCTCCGGGTCCTCGGGATCGAGCTGGCGGGCGCTGTCGCCGGCCTCGACGGCGAGGTCAACCCATCTGGGCTCGCGCGTCAGGTTGAACTTCTGCAGGTAGGCGCGGGCGAGTGCCGCCTGCACCGGCGCCGAGCGCGGCGCCTCGGCGCCCAGGGCATCGAGCAGGCCGAGCGCCTCGTCCACTGACTCGGCCCGGTCGTAGCGCCGCAGGTGCCCCATGGCGCGGAGGTAGCGCATCTGCTGGTCGGCGGTGGCGAGCGACGGCGGGGCGGCCCCGGCGCGCCGGCCGGGCTCGAGGTCGAGCGAGCGGACGACGCTGGCGGCCAGCCGGTCCTGGATGGCGAAGAGGTCGGCGTCGAGACCGGTCAGGGTGTCGCCGGCCAACTGCACGCCGCGCTCGGCCTCCAGCACCGCGTAGGTGATCCGCATCCGGTCGCCCGAGCGCTGCACGGTCCCCTGGAGGATCAGGTCCGCCCCCAGCTCGCGGGCGGCGCCGCGCGGGTCCGTCGCCGCGGTGCCGGCGGCGGCGGCCGACGGCGGCACCACCTGCACTCCGGCGACCGAGGCGAGCCGCGCGCTCACCGTCTCGGAGAGGCCGTCGCCGAGGAGCTGCCCGCCGGAGAGGCCGGAGAGGTCCTTGAAGGGGAGGACCGCCAGCACCCGCCGCTCCGGCGTGGTCTGGCCGCCGTCGGCGAGCGGGTCGGTCGAGCGTCCGAGAGCGCGGTAGGCGGTCAAGGCGACGAGGGCAAGAAGCGCGAGGGCCGCCCCCGTGACCCAGCGGCGCCGCGGCAGGAAGCGCGCGGTCCAACTCGGTGCTTCGACCGGGCGCAGCGGGGCGCCGCTGACCAGGGTTGCCGCCGAGACCGCGGCGGCGGAGCGCGCGACGTTCGCCGCCTGCCAGGGGACCGAGAGAGGGGTGGTCTTCGAGCTGGCGCTGCCGGGGAGCCCGAGGAGCAGGCGGAGGTCGGCGACGACCTCCGCGGCGCTCTGGTAGCGCTCGGCGGGGTCCTTGGCGAGAAGACGGGCGAGGAGCGGCGTGAGCACCGGCGCCTCCCCCTGCGGCAGCGGCTCGACCGCGAAGTCGCGCGCCACGATCGAGTGCATCACCGCCTGGTCGCGCTCGCCGCGGAAGGGGCGGACGCCGGTGAGCATCTCGTAGAGCAGGACGCCGAGCGACCAGAGGTCGGTGCGGTGGTCGACCGGCTCCCCCAGCACCTGCTCGGGGGACATGTAGGCCGCCGTCCCCACGACCGTGCCGGTGCGCGTCAGGTGGTCGGGGTCCTCGGCCAGCTTGGCGAGGCCGAAGTCGACGAGCTTGACCGTGTCGTCCTCGCCCACCATGACGTTGCCCGGCTTGATGTCGCGGTGGACGATGCCGCGGCCGTGCGCGCAGGCGAGCCCTTCGGCGATGTGGAGGGCGACGCGCAGCGCCTCCTCCGGCGCGAGCGGGCCGCGGGCGAGCCGATCCTTGAGGCTCTCGCCCGGGCAGAGCGCCATGGCGATGAAGAAACCGCCCTCCTCGGTCTCCCCGAGGTCGTAGACGCTGCAGATGCTCGGATGCTCGAGGGTGGCGGCGGCGCGCGCTTCGCGCAGGAAGCGCTCCTTGTGCGCGGCGCTGCCGGCGAGCTGCGGGGAGAGGAACTTGAGCGCCACCGTGCGCCCGAGCATGGTGTCGCGCGCGCGGTAGACGACCCCCATGCCGCCGCCCCCGATCTGGTCGAGCACCTCGTAGTGCGAGACGGTTCTGCCCAGCATGAGGCCGGTACTCACCGCCAAGTCTGTCACACCCACGGAGGAGACAACGTCCGCCGGGCGGCGATCACCTCTCCGCGCAGCGGCGCGAACGATTAGTAAAAACTGACGCTGGTGCCGTCGGCGTAGAGGTACGCCGGCTGCTCGGTGCGGAACGTCATGCCGCCGAAGCGCTCGTGATGGAAAGGAAGGCCCGGGAGGCCGCGGCGGCGGCGCGGGCCGGGGGGCGGCGCCGGCCTCCGGCAGGGCAGTCCCCAGGCGGCGAGCGCGGCGTCGCATGCGAGGGCGCGGCAGGAGCGGCGGACGTGGAGCGGATCGCCCCGATACCACGAGGGCTCCGGCACGAGAAGCGGGACGCCGTGCGCAGCAGCGAGCCGGCGCAGCGCGGCGTCGAGCGCCAGCGCCCGCTCGCGCGCCGGCGCGAAGGGAAGGGTACGGCCGGGGAAGGCGAGGGTCCGTACCGCGAGATAGCGGAGCGGCCCCACCCGCTCGATGACCGGCAGCGAGGCCGTGGCGACCACCGTGCGCGCTCCCTGCGTGGCGAGGCGCGCCAGGCAGGCATCCACCCAGCTGGCGATCCGCTCCACCGGCTGCTCGTAGAGGATGTCGTTGCCGACGTCGGCGACGAGCGCCACGGTCGGGAGCGGCGGGCGGCGAGCCAGCGCCTCCCAGAGCGCGCCATCGAGAATGCCCGCCAGGCGGCGCAGGAACAGGAAGCGGCTCTCGATGCCGTAGGAGCGGCCGTTGCCGCAGGCGGCGAGCACCTCGACCGGCCCGCCGGCGGCGCCGCGCAGCCGCGCCACCCAGGCGGGGAGCGAGAGGGTGACGTTGCTGGCGCCGAGAAGGACGGCGCGGAGGGTGGGTAGGTGGACCACGGGCGGCAGGTGAAAACGCGAATCCGTCGCCTTGCTGAGAGTTCCTACCCGGTCAATTTAGTCCGCAGCACCCCGGCCATCGCGCTCACGTTCGGCGGCTCGTGCATCGTCTCGTGGTCGCCGGGGACGAGGTGGATCTCGATGCCGCCCTGCACCAGCTCGATCCACGGCAGCTCCGGCCGCGGCGGGTCGATCGGGCGGCGCGTGGCGGCGCGGAAGTAGACCATCGGTCCGGCCCAGGGCTGCAGCCGGTAGTCGAAGAGGGCGTGCACGTTTCCCCGGAGGACGCCCATCAGCCGCCGCGCCTGCTCGGCGTCGGGGCCGGTGACCCCCGCCGCCACCTCGAACTCGGCCTCGTCCGGGCGCGCCGGCATCTGCTCGCCGCACGGCGTGTCCATGAGCGCCAGCAGCGCCACGCGCTCGCTGGCCGCGGCCAGCCGCTGCGCCATCTCGTAGGCCACCATGCCGCCCATCGAGGCGCCGCCGAGGCGGTAGGGTCCGCGCGGCTGCGTCTCGCGCAGCAGCGCCAGGTAGTGCTCGGCCATCGCCTCGACCGCGGCGAGCGGCTCCTCGCCCGGCTCGAGGCCGAGCGAGCGGAGGCCGTAGAGCGGCTGGCCGCGCCCCAGCTCCTTGCCGAGGGCGCGGAAGGTGTAGACGTTGCCGCCGACCTGGTGGACCATGAAGAGCGGCGGCCGGCCGTCGCCGGGCTGCAGGCGGACGAGGCAGGTGGAGCGCGGCACGGCGGCGGCCTCGCCCGCGGCCGGCTGCGCGGCGGCGATCCGCTCGGCGAGGTCTGCCACGGTCGAGGTCTCGAGCAGGAAGTTGGACGGGAGCTGGACGCCGAAGTCGTCGCGCAGGCGGCTGCCGAGCTGCACCGCCATCAGCGAGCTGCCCCCCAGCTCGAAGAAGTCGTCGAAGGCGCCGACCTGCGCCACCCCCAAGAGCTCCGCCCAGGCGGCGGCGACGCCCTCCTCGGCGGGGTTGCGGGGCGGGACGAAGCCGGCAGCGACCTCGGCCGGCGGCTCGGCCTCCGGCTCGCGGTCGTCGCTCGTGGGGGCCGCGGCCGCCGCGCCGCTCGGCCGCCAGTCCACCCAGTGCCGCTTGCGCTCGAACGGGTACGTCGGCAGCGGCACCCGCCGCCGGCGTCCCGGCCCGTGGAAGCGCTCCCAGTCGATCTCCAGGCCGGCCGCCCAGAGCCGGCCGGCCGTCTCCAGCACGGCGTCGAGCTCGACGGCGCTGTCCTTCGGCCGCCCGAGGGTGGCGACGATCAGCTCCGCGGCGCCTTTCTGCGGGTGTTGGTTGGCAAGCGTCGCGAGGGTGCGCCCCGGACCCACCTCGAGGAGCACGCGCCCAGGCTGGCCGAGGAGGGCCGCCAGCCCGTCGGCGAAGCGCACGGTCGAACGCAGGTGGCGCACCCAGTACTCGGGGTCGGTCGCCTCCTCGGCGGTGATCCAGGCCCCCGTCAGGTTGGACAGGTAGGGAACCTCGGGTGCCCGCAACGCGACACCGGCCACGACCTCGCGGAAGGCGGGCAGGGCGGGCTCCATCATCGCGGAATGGAAGGCGTGGGAGGTGCGCAGCGGTCGCGTGTCGAGCCCTTTCCTACCCAGCTCTTCCCGGAACGCCGCGCTGGCCTCGCGCGGACCCGAGACGACACAGGAAGCCGGCGCGTTGACGGCGGCGAGCGAGAGCTCCGGATGGGCCGCGAGAAGCCCCGCGACCTCTTCCTCCGGCAGCGGCACGCCGAGCATGGCTCCAGGCGGCAGCGACTGCATCAGCCGGCCGCGCGCCGCCACCAGCCGCACCGCCTCCTCCAGGGTGAAGACGCCCGCCACGCAGGCCGCGACGTACTCGCCGATCGAGTGCCCGAGCATGGCGACCGGGCGCACGCCCCAACCGATCCAGAGCTGCGCCAGCGCGTGCTCGACCGCGAAGAGCGCCGGCTGGGTCACTGCGGTCTCGGCCAGGCGCGCCGCCGCGTCCTCGTCGTCCGGCGCCGCGTGCAGGAGCGAGCGGAGGTCGAAGCCCAGCTCCGGCGCCAGCAGCTCGCAGCAGCGATCGAGCGCCGCGCGGTAGGCGGGCTCCTCGCTGTAGAGCCCGGCTCCCATGCCGGGGCGCTGCGCGCCCTGGCCGGGGAAGAGGAAGGTGATGCCGACCGGCGCCCCGGTGGTGTGCGTCCAGAGCCGGCGCGGGTCGCCGCCGCGCAGCAGCGCGACTGCCTCGCCGGCGTTGCGGCAGACCAGCGTCCGCCGGTGTCGGAAGGCCTTGCGGCCAACCTGGAGGGTGAAGGCGGCGTCGGCGAGCTCCTCCCGGCTGAGCTCCGGCCGCCGCTCCAGCCACTCCGCCAGCCGCTCGGTCGCGCGCTCGAGGGCGGCCGCGGTCTTGGCCGAGAGCACC
>DASWHY010000054.1:0-1580 GCA_036397955.1 Thermoanaerobaculia bacterium
GTAGACTTGGGGCTCCCACTCGCGGTAGGCGGCCAGGCGGTCGCGGGTCTCGCGCTGGGTGGCCCAGGACCAGTCGCGGTTGAGGTCGATCAGGTAGTGGTTCTGGCGCCCTCCCGGCCAGGGCTCCCAGTGCTCGGCCGCGCCCGGGTCCGGGTCGGGCTCGCGCCCCCGGGTCTGCTCGTAGAACGCGACGTAGCGCTCGCGGCCGTCGGGGTTGACCAGCGGATCGATCAGGACGACGGTGCCGGCCAGCAGCTCCGCCCACTCGCCGCCGCCGGCCGCCAGAGCGTAGGCCGCGGCCATCGCCGCCTCGGCCGAGGAGGACTCGTTGCCGTGGACGCCGTAGGCCAGCCAGACGACGACCGGCAGCTCGCGCACCAGCCGCTCGCGCTCGTCGGCCGGGAGCGCTTCGGGGTCGGCGAGGCGGAGGCGCTCCTTGCGGATCGCCTCCAAGCGCGCGATGTTCTTGGGCGCCGAGACCGCCAGGAGCTGCAGCGGCCGGCCCTCGTAGGTCCGCCCGTACTCCCACATCGCGACGCGGTCGGAGGCGCCGTCGATCGCCGCCAGCGCCTCGACGATCCGGTCCCAGTGGGTGAAGCGCGCACCGAGTGGGTAGCCGAGGACCGCGGCCGGCGAGGGGACGGCGACGGCCGCCGGCGGCAGCGGCAGCTCCTGGCCTCCGGACAGCGGCGCGAGGAGCGGGGGTGGAGCGGCAGCCGGCGCCTGCGCCCGGACGGCGGGCGCGGCGAGGCAGAGGACGGCGACGAGCGTGGCGAGTCGACGCGGCATGTGGGCGATCCTGGGGAGTGAGTTCAAGAGGCCGAGACGACGCTCTCGGCCGAGATGGCGAGCCGCTTCATCATCTCATGCAGGGTGGTGGGCTTGACCTGGAGCAGCTCGGCGGCGCGCTTCTGCACGCCGCCGCTCGCCTGCAGCGCCTTGACGATGAGCTGGCGCTCGTAGTCCGAGACCGCGTCCTTGAGCGCGATGCCGGAAGCCGGCAGCGCCGCCGGCGCCAGCGGCGCCCCTTCGCCCCGCCGCACCGAGGAGGGGAGGAGGTCCACGTCCAGCACCTCCCCGGTCGACAGCACCACCGCCCGCTCGATCACGTTCTCGAGCTCGCGCACGTTGCCCGGCCAGTGGTAGTCGAGCAGCATCTCCATCGCCCCCGGCGAGATCTCGGCCAGCGCCTTCTCGTTCTCGCGCGCGTATTGGGCGAGGAAGTGCTGGGCGAGCAGCGGCACGTCCTCCGTCCGCTTGCGCAGCGGCGGCAGGGTGACGGTGATGACGTTGAGGCGGTAGTAGAGGTCCTCGCGGAAGAGGCCGGCGTGCACCTGCGCCTGGATGTCGGCGTTGGTGGCGGCGATGATCCGCACGTCGGCCTTGAGGGTCTCGACGCCGCCGAGCCGCATGAACTCCTTCTCCTGGATCAGGCGCAGGAGCTTCGACTGCGTGTCGAGCGGGATGTTGCCGATCTCGTCGAAGAAGATCGAGCCGCCGGTGGCGGTCTCGAAGAGCCCTTTCTTGTTCGAGATCGCGCCGGTGAAGGCCCCCTTGACGTGGCCGAAGAGGTTGCTCTC
>DASWHY010000055.1:0-1803 GCA_036397955.1 Thermoanaerobaculia bacterium
CAGTAGCCGGCCGCGCCGAGCGCGGCCAGGTTGATCACCGCCGACGCGGTCAGGATGCGCTCCTCGTGACGCGGCAGGAGCACGTCCTCGGCGCAGCGCGCGAAGGGTTGGACGAGGGGCACCAGGCAGAGCAGCTCGAGGTATCCGGCCGCCGGATAGTAGCTCTCGCCCCACACCAGGCCGAGGACGGCCGACGCGTTGAGGTAGAGCACGCCTGCCACCGGCACGTGGATCGCCAGCAGCAGGATCGTCGACAGGCGGTAGGTCGCGAAGAAACGCACGGGGTCGTGGCGCACCTCGACGAAGGTGGGATAGAGCGCCCGGCGCAGCGGCCACTCGACGACCCGGGTGACCATCAACGCCAGGGTCAGGGCGCCGCCGTAGAGACCCACGACCTCGTCGCTGAAGCGCAGGCCGATGACCTGGTAGTCCACCGTCTCGACCGCCAGCAGCACGATCGCCATGAGCATCAGCGGCAAGCTCGACCGCAGGAGCGGTCCGACGCTCCCCCGCGTCCACCCCAGCGACATCTCGCCGTACGCCCGCCACCACAACATGCCGGCGAAGACGGCGGACGCGGCGACGTGGGCGGCGAGCAGGCTCCACACGCCGTAGCCCGCGAAGGCGAGGGACAGCGAGACGGCGACGTAGCAGAGGTTGCGCGCGATCTCCGGCCACAGCACGCGGTCGATGCGGATCTCGGCCTCGAAGTAGGTCAGCGGCACCTTGGCCAGGCCCTCGAAGAAGAAGAAGAGCACGAGGGCCTGCAGGAGCGGCACGGCGTGCAGGCTCGAGTCCGGGGAGAGCAGCACCAGGATCGGCGCGCCGGCGGCGAAGGCGATCGACAGCAGGGCGCCCCACCCCACCTCGACGGCGAGGAAGGGCCCGTAGGGACGCGCCGGATCGCGCACCAACTGGGCCGGCAGACCGAGGTCGCGCACCTGGCCGAGGATCACGAAGAGGAAGTCGACGGCCCAGTGCCAGAAGCCCCAGTCGTCGGGCGCCACCAAGCGCCGCAGGATGGCCTGGGTGAGGAACGTCACCCCCACCCGCCACGCCTGCGAGAAGGTGGCGGCGCTCGAGGAACGCAGGAGCCTCCCGCCGAGGCTGGGCTTGCTCATCGCCGTCGATCCGATTCCGGGAACCGAAGCGGCGGGACAGTAACAACCGCCCGCGGGAATGTCCAGGTACGCCATCGCGGCCGCCATGGTGCACGGCCCCACGACCGGCCTCAGGCTGCTCGAGACCCTGGACGCCGACCGGCGATTGGCGGGCCACTACCGCCTCGACGCGGCGCCTCACCGCCCTCGCGGCAGCCGCAGCAGGAAATGGTCGACCTCCATATCCCAACCCTGCGCCGTTCGCGACGTCGAGCGCCAGCGCTCGACGCCCCCGGAACCCGCCTCGCGCCGCGGCTCGAGCTCGGGATCGCCGAGGCACTCCCGGCGATAGCGCTCGGGCCAGTCCGCGAGGTCGCCGTCGGTGATCATCACCACCGCTCCGGCAACCGTGTCCGCGGACCAGTAGCCGGCGAGTTGCCTCGACACTTCCTTGTAACCCGTCCGTCCCCAGATCTTCACCTCGACGACGGCGACGTCCACGCCGCCGTTCCATCGCAGCTTCAGATCCGTCCGTCCGGCGGCCTGCAAGGCCTCGCGCTCTACCTGCCAGCCGAGCAGCTCGAGCCCCAGAGCGAGGATCGCCGCGAAGACCGACTCCGGCACGAGTTGCTTTCCCTGGCCTCCCGTGCCCGGCCGGAAGAAGTCCGAGCTGACCACGTGCAGCCGCCGGAGAAGCGTCTCG
>DASWHY010000056.1:0-8585 GCA_036397955.1 Thermoanaerobaculia bacterium
ATTTCGCTCGGCAAGCGCTACGCGGGCAAGACCCTGCGGCTCGAGCGGCGCCACGACGGCAGCATCGTCCTCACTGCCGTGGCGATGGTGCCGGAAAGCCAGATCTGGACCATCGAAGAGCCCCACCGCTCCCGCATCGCACGCGGTCTGACTTGGGCCGCGGAGACCGAGCCGGCCGAGACGGATGTCGACGCGCTGGTGAAGCGGCGGACCAGAGCCAGCGGGAAAGCGCGTGCCCGCCGCTAGCCGGGTTCGCCTGGACCTCAACGAGCCCCGAGTTCCAGGACGTCTTCTCCCGCCTCGAGCCGGCTGAGCTGAAACAGGTCGTCGCGTCCCTTCGCCGCCTGCGCGAGCTGGACTGGAGAACCCTCTATCGACACACCGGCTTCCACTGGGAGGCGATCGAACACCTCAGGGCCCCCAACGGCGCCACGGTCTACTCGCTCCGCCTGAGCCAGAGGGTCCGGGCGGTTGCTTATCGGGACGGCGACTTCCTGCGGCTGCTGTCGCTGCATCCCGACCACGACTCCGCCCTACCGTCGTTGATCCCTACCCGACAGAGCGGCGACCGCTAGTACTCCGCCAGGTACCGCTCTTGCTCCCAGGGGTGGACGTGGGAGATGTACTCCTCCCACTCCTGGCGCTTGGCGCGGAGGTAGTGCTCGAGGATGTGGTCGCCCAAAGCCTCGCTGACGACCGCGTCCTTCTCCAGCTCGCCGAGCGCCTCCCAGAGGTTGGCGGGGAGCTGGCCGATGCGCAGGCGGCGCTTCTCGCGGTGGCTCATGGTGAAGATGTTCTTGTTGATCGGCGGGCCCGGGTCGAGCTTGCGCTTGACGCCGTCGAGCCCCGCCGCCAGCATCACCGCCAGCGCCAGATAAGGGTTGCACGCGGGGTCGGGCATGCGCACCTCGCAGCGGGTGGACATGCCGCGCTTGGCCGGCACGCGCACCAGGGGGCTGCGGTTCTTCTCCGACCAGGCGACGTTGACCGGCGCCTCGTAGCCGGGGACCAGCCGCTTGTAGGAGTTGACGAGCGGGTTGGTGACCGCCGAGAAGGCGACGGCGTGGTCGAGAATGCCGCCGATGTAGCCGAGCGCGGTCTTCGAGAGCTGCCACTCCGCCTTCGGCTCGTAGAAGGCGTTGTTCCCCTTCTTGTCGAGGAGGCTCTGGTGGCAGTGCATGCCCGAGCCGTTGACGCCGAAGATCGGCTTCGGCATGAAGGTGGCGTGGAGGTTGTGGTCGAGCGCCACCTTCTTGACCACGAAGCGGAAGGTGGTGACGTTGTCGGCGCAGGCGACGGCGTCGGCGTACTTGAAGTCGATCTCGTGCTGCCCGGGCGCCACCTCGTGGTGCCCGGCCTCGACCTCGAACCCCATCGCCTCGAGCACGATGATGATGTCGCGCCGGCACTCCTCGCCCTTGTCCACCGGCGTCAGGTCGAAGTAGCCGCCGGCGTCGTGGGTCTCGATGAGCGGGTTGCCGTTGGCATCGCGCTGGAAGAGGAAGAACTCGGCTTCGGGGCCGGCGACCATCGAGTAGCCCATCGCCTTGGCGCGGTCGACCTGGCGCTTCAGGGTCATCCGCGGGCAGCCGGGGAACGGCGTGCCGTCCGGGTTGTAGACGTCGCAGATCATCCGCGCCACCTTCGAGCCGTCGGCGTTGACCCAGGGGTTGATGCGGAAAGTGTCGAGGTCGGGGACCAGCAGCATGTCCGACTCTTCGATGCGGGTGAAGCCCTCGATCGAGGAGCCGTCGAACATGATCTGCCCGTCCAGCGCCTTCTCGAACTGGCTGCGCGGGATCTCGACGTTCTTGCCGATCCCGAGGATGTCGGTGAACTGCAAACGCATGAAGCGGACCCCTTCGGCATCGGCGCTGCTGAGGATCTCCTTGCTCGTCACGTTGGTCTCCTGTAGGCGTCGTTTGCGGCATCATAGACGGGCTCTGCGGCCGCCGCAAGGCTTGATTTCCGCAAACTGACACGGAAGGTGTGCACAATCTGCACAGACTTCGTGTCACCGCAGGGGGCCGGACGGGCAAAATCGCTGTGCTATCCTCCGCCCGGTTTTGCGGTCCCGGAGAGGAGAGCCATGGAAGGTGAGGCGTTGAAGCTGCCCGCTTCGCGGTTGCCGTCGCTCGACCGCCTGCGCGCCTTGAAGCCCCCCAAGCCGGAGCGCTGGGACTGGGCGGCGATCGGCATCCTGCTCGCGGGGCTGGTGCTCACGGGCGCCAACCTGCTGCTCACCCGCGGCGGCGAGCCGGCGCCGGCGGGAGTGGCGATGCTCTTCGTCTTCCTGCAGCTCGTCGTGGCCTGCGCCGGGCTCCTGGTGCTGGGCAAGACCGCCAAGGAGGGGACGGGGCTGGGGAACCTCGCGGCCATCGGCGCGATGTTCGTCGGGCTCGGCGGGGTGATGCTCGCCGCCGCGCTCTGGGCGATGGCCTAGCGCCCACCCGCCCCCATCCATCCCCCTCGCCGCCCACGTAGAGACGACCGTGGCAGGCGCGCCCCCCCGATCCACCAAGAAGCTCGTCCTCTACGCCCTCGCCGGCGTCGTCGCCCTCGCCGCCCTCTTCCTCCTCGGCCGCGAGGTCGGGGACGTCCTCCCCCGCTTCACCGCCTGGGTGCAGGGGCTCGGGGTCTGGGGGCCGGTGGCCTACATCGTCGGCTACGTCCTGGCGACCGTCCTCTTCGCCCCCGGCCTCATCCTCACCCTCGCCTCGGGCGTCATCTTCGGCCTCTTCTGGGGGACCGTCTACACCCTGATCGGCGCCACCTTGGGCGCCGCCTGCGCCTTCCTGATCGCGCGCTACCTGGCGCGCGGCTTCGTCGAGCGGCGGCTCGCCGACCGCCCGCGCTTCCAGGCCATCGACCGGGCGGTCGGCCGGCAGGGGTTCAAGATCGTCTTCCTGATGCGCCTGTCGCCGGTCTTCCCCTACAACCTCCTCAACTACGCCCTCGGGCTCACCCGCGTCCGCTTCAGCGACTACCTCCTCGCCTGCGTCGGCATGATCCCGGGGACCCTCCTCTACGTCTACTACGGCAAGGCCCTTGGCAGCCTCGCCGCGGTGGCCTCCGGCGCCGAAGTCGAGAAGGGGGCGGAGTTCTGGGTCTTCCTCGGGCTGGGGCTGGCGGCGACGATCGTGGTGACGACCTACATCACCCGCATCGCGGGGCGCGCCCTGCGCCAGGAGATCGAGCGCTGAGCGATCCCGCCCCGCTCATCGAGCCCCCCGACGAGCACAACCGGACGCTGGTCGAGAACGTCCACCCGCCGGGCTGGATCAATCCCCAGCCGGCGGCGCGCTACCACCTCGTCGCCGTGGGCGGCGGCACCGCCGGCTTGGTGTCGGCGGCCGGCGCCGCCGGGCTCGGGGCGCGGGCGGCGCTCGTCGAGCGGCACCTCATGGGGGGCGACTGCCTCAACGTCGGCTGCGTCCCTTCGAAGGCGGTGATCCGCGCCGCCCGCGCCTGGAAGGAGGCGCGCGCGGCGGCGCGGGAGTTCGGCGGGCCGGCGGCCGCGGGCGCGGGCAGCTTCGCCGCGGCGATGGAGCGGATGCGCCGGCTGCGCGCCGCCATCAGCGTCCACGACGGCGCCCGCCGTTTCCAGGGCCTCGGGGTGGACGTCTTCTTGGGCGAGGGGCGCTTCGTCTCGCCCGAGGAGATCGAGGTGGACGGCGTCCGCCTCCGCTTCCGCCGCGCCGTCATCACGACCGGCGGGCGGGCGGCGGTGCCGCCGGTGCCGGGCCTGAAGGAAGCCGGCTACCTCACCAACGAGACCGTCTTCGCGCTGACCGAGCTGCCCGCCCGCTTCGCGGTCATCGGCGGCGGGCCCATCGGCTGCGAGCTGGCGCAGGCCTTCGCGCGCTTCGGCAGCAGGGTGACGGTCATCGACATCGCCCCCAAGCTCCTGCCGCGCGAGGACGCCGACGCCGCGGCGCTGGTGCAGCGAGCGATGGCCGCCGACGGCATCGCCTTCGAGCTGGGGGTGAAGATCGCCGAGGTGCGGAGCGGCGGCGGCGGCAAGACCCTGGTCCTCGAGCGCGCCGGCGGCGAGCGGGTGGAGGTCGCGGCCGACCAGATCCTGGTGTCGGCCGGGCGGGCGCCGAACGTCGAGGGGCTGGGGCTCGAGGCGGCGGGCGTGCGCTACGGCAAGAAGGGGGTGGAGGTGGACGACCGCCTCCGCACCAGCAACCCGCGCATCTACGCCGCCGGCGACGTGGCCTCGAAGTACCAGTTCACCCACGTCGCCGACGCCACCGCTCGCATCGTGCTGCAGAACGCCCTCTTCTTCGGCCGGGCGAAGGCGAGCGCGCTGGTCGTGCCCTGGGTGACCTACACCAGCCCGGAGGTAGCGCACGTCGGGCTCTACGAGCAGGAGGCGAAGGAGGCCGGGCACGAGGTCGAGACGCTGACCGTGCCGCTCTCGGGGGTGGACCGCGCGATCCTCGACGGCGCCGACGAGGGGTTCTTGCGCCTCCACCTGGCGAAGGGGAGCGACCGCATCCTCGGCGCCACCCTCGTCGCCGAGCACGCCGGTGACATGCTCGGCGAGCTCTGCCTGGCCGTCACCCACCAGGTCGGTCTGGGCAAGATCGCCGGCGTCATCCACCCCTACCCCACCCAAGGCGAAGTGGTCAAAAAAGCCGCCGACACCTGGCGCCGCGGCAAGCTCACCCCCGGCGTCCAGAAGCTCTTCGCCCGCTGGTTCCGGCTGCTGGCTTGAAGCGGCTCCTGCTCGCCTGCGCGCTCCTCGTCGCCTGTGAGCAGACGGACGAGAGGCAGCGCTCCTTTCCTAGGCCAGCTCCGCCCGACGTCCTCCTCCTGACCATCGACACGCTGCGGCCGGATGCGCTGGGGTGGGTGGCGGGGCGGAACGCGACGCCGCACCTCGACGCCCTGGCGCGGAGCGGCGTCCGCTTCCCCGCCGGTGTGGCGCCGGCGCCGCTCACCCTCCCCTCGCACGCCTCGATGCTCACCGGACTGGTGCCGCGGCGCCACGGCGTGCGCGACAACGGCCAGGTGCTGGCGACCGGCTTCCCCACCCTCGCGGAAGCGCTCCACGGCGCCGGCTACGCCACCGCCGCCTTCGTCAGCGGCTTCCCGCTCTCGCGCCAGTTCGGGATCGACCGCGGCTTCGAGCACTTCGACGACGCGCTCACCGCCGGCGAGGGGGCCTGGCTCGAGCGGCCGGCGGCGGACACCGTCGCCGCGGCCGCCGCCTGGGCCGCGCGGGCCCGCTCGCCCTGGCTCCTCTGGGTGCACCTCTACGAGCCGCACTACCCCTACGAGCCGCCGCCGCGCCTCCGCCGTCCCGGCCCGCGCGGCGCCTACGACGGCGAGGCGGCGCTGGCGGACGAGGCCATGGGCACGCTCCTCCGCCGCCTCGACGGCTCCTCCACTCGCGCGCGCCTCACCCTCTTCGCCGCCGACCACGGCGAGAGCCTCGGAGAGCATGGCGAGGGGACCCACGGCTTCTTCATCTACGACAGCACGCTCCTCGTGCCGGTGGTCGTCGCCTGGCCGGGGCGCATCGCGCCGGGGGAGAGCCGCGCCGCCATCCGCCTCGTCGACCTCGCCCCGACGGTCCTCGACCTCCTCGGCCTCCCGCCCTGGGACGGGGTGGACGGCGCCAGCCTCGTGCCGCTGCTGGCGGGCCGCGCGCAGGAGCCGCCGCCCGCCTACGTCGAGACCTGGCAGCCCTGGACCTCCTACGGCTGGTCGCCGCTCAAGGGGGTGCGCCAGGGCGGCTGGAAGCTGATCGTGGCGCCACGGCCGGAGCTCTACGACCTGCGCGCGGACCCGGGAGAGAGCCGCAGCCTCCTCGACCGCGCGCGCGGCAAGGCGCGCGAGCTGCGCGCCGCGCTCGCGGCAGCGGAGGCGCGGCCAGCGGTGGCGAGCGCCGCCGCCGCGAGCGTGGATCCCGAGGCTGCCGCCCGCCTCCGCGCCCTCGGCTACGCCGGCGCGGGCGGCACAAGCGAGCCGCCGGCCGGCCTCCCCGACCCGAAGGACCGGGCGGCGCTGCGCGACCTCCTGACCGAGGGCGACGAGCTGCTGCGGGCCGGCCGCCACGCCGAGGCGCTCGCCCGCTTCGAGCAGGTGCTGCGCGCCGAGCCCACCAACCGCTTCGCCGCCGTCCGCTCCGGCCTCGCCCTCGTCGCGCTCGGCGACCTCGCCCGCGCCGTCCCAAGCCTCGAGCGCGCCGTCGCCCTCGATCCGGCCGGCCCCGAGACCCGCGCCGCCCTCGCCGAGGCGCTCGACCGCGCCGGCCGCTTCGCCGACTCGGTCCCCCACTGGCGCGAGCTGGCGCGCCTGCAGCCGCGGCGCGCCTTTGCCTGGTCGAACCTCGGGGCGGCGCTCGGGCGCTCGGGCCGCGTCGAGGAGGCGGTCGCCGCCCTGCGCACCGCGGCGGAGCTGGAGCCGGCCAACCCCGACCGCCGGATCCGCCTCGGCTTCGCCGAGCTGGCCGCCGGCCGCCCGGCGGCGGCCGCCGCGCAGCTCGAGAAGGCGGCAGCCCTCACCGGCCCCGACCGCTTCCCGCACGTAGGCGCGCTCGGCGTGCTCCTCGCCCAGGCCGGCCGCCCCGAAGAGGCCCGCCCCTGGCTCCTCCGCACCCCCCGCGAAGACCCCGATTACGCCGAATCCCGCCTCGCCCTCGCCCGCCTCGAGCTCGCCGCCGGCCGCCGCGCCGCCGCCGCGAGCGCCCTCCGCGAAGCCCTCGCCGCCGACCCGCGGCTCGAGGGCCGCATCGCCGCCGACCCGGAGTTGCGCGGGCTGGCGCGCTGAGACATGAGCTGCTCGCGACTCGTCCTGACGGCGCTCGCCCTCCTGTGGGCGAGCTGCGGGAGCACGATCCCGGCTCCCGCGACCGCGGACGCGGTCGAATCGCTCGCTGCCTTCCTGCTTCCGCTGGTGAGCACCGAGCCGGCGGAAGACGCTTTCGCGCCCGACCTCGCGGCCCTCGCGGGATGGCTAGGGGAGGCGCGGGTAGTGGGCCTGGGCGAGAGCCTGCATGGCGTGCACGACTTCCACCGCCTGGGGCATCGGATCTTCGCCCACCTCGTGCAGACGCGGGGATTCGATGTCTTCGCTCTCGAGATCGATCAGGCTCATGCCGCCCGGCTGAACGAGTTCGTCGGCGGGCGGCGGGACGACCTCGACGCACTCTTGGCGGAGCGCTGGTGGACGGCCGAGATCTTCTACGACCAGGCGGTTCGCGACCTCCTGCTCTGGATGCGCGAGTACAACGGGCGAGCCGAGCGCCCCGTCCACTTCGCGGGCTTCGACCTCAAACAGCCCGCGCTCGCCATGCGGGCCGTCGGCGAGGGACTGCGGCGACTCGACCCCGCGGCGGCGGCTAAGGCCGAGTCGCTCTACGCGCCGGTCCGGGCGCTGCCCGGATTCGGGGTCTTCCCCAACGTCTACGGCTTCACCGGCTCTCTCAGAGTGACGTTGCCGCCGCGGACCGAGACGCAGACGCTGAGAGTCGCTTTGAGAGTCCGCGGCCAGGGCGTCTCGCACGGCTCTGTGGGTCTGACCGTGGAGGGCGCGGACCCCGCGTCGCCGCCACTGCGCAAGAGCCGCTGGCTCGCCGCGCACGAGGTGGGTGGGCTCTGGGCGCCGCTCGAAGTCGAGCTGCCGGTGCCGGGCGGAGTCGGCGAGGTCCGGCTCCTCCTCCATCACCGCGGCAACGGCACCGTTTGGTTCGACGGCTTCTTCCTCGAGCTCGGCGGGCGGAAGCTCGAGCTCCCGGACGGCCTCGGAGCGATCGAACTGCAGCCGCTCCAGATGCCCGCGGTTCAGGTCATGGACTACCGGACCGGCTTCGACGAGCAGGTCGCCGGCACCGCGGGACCATCCCTGCGCGTGGACTGCGATCCGGCGATCGACGAGATCCTGCGAGCGGCGAACGACGTGGTCGTCCTCGTCCGCGAGCAGGTGGCGCTCCATCGCGAACGCCTGTCGCCTCCGGAAGCGGCGTGGCTGCAGCAGATGTCGCGGCTCGTCCTGCAGGCCTGCGAGTGGCGCGCCCTGGCCGAGCCGAACCGCGACGTCTTCCTGGCCCGCAACGTGAGCTGGCTACAAAGGGAGGGGTTTCCGGGAAGCCGAGTATTCGTGCTCGCGCACTCGAGCCATACGGAGCGGCTGCCGCGGAAGATGGGCGCGCATCTCGCCGCGGAATTGGGCGACGCATATAAGACGGTCACCATGCACGCCCTCGCCGGCCGGTACCGCTACTTCGGCGACGTCCGGAGCCTTAAGGCCGACGGTGAGCTGGAGCTGTTTTCCGTCGCGCCGGACGACGTCGAGCTTCTCGCTCGGCGACTTGGTGAGGCGGCGGAGAACGACCTGCTGTTTCATCTCGCAGGCGCCGCCGCGTCCGCTGCCGGTCTGCGGTGGCTGGAAGCGAACGCACCGTCACCGCGCCCGGCCGCGGACGTCCTGATCCTCGTCCGGCGAGTCAGCCCGATCCTCCCCTGAGAAAAAGGCCGCCCGGGGCGCACGTCCCCGGGCGGCTGGGCCGCCGGTCCGCAGTGCCGGGTTACGGCACCCGGACCGTTCGGGCGATGCTGACGTTGACCGTGCCG
>DASWHY010000057.1:0-10452 GCA_036397955.1 Thermoanaerobaculia bacterium
ATGCCGGCTTCGGAGGAGCGATCTTGAAGACCAAGCACGTCTACGCGTTCGGCGCCGGGCTGACGGAAGGGGACGGCAGCCAGAAGAACCTTCTCGGAGGCAAAGGGGCGGGGCTGGCCGAGATGGCGCGGCTGGGGATCCCGGTGCCGCCGGGCTTCACCATCACGACCGAGGTCTGCGGCTACTACCAGGAGCGCGGCGGGAGCTATCCCGAGCGCCTGGAGGCGGAGGTCGAGGAGCACCTGCGGCGCGTCGAGGAGGGCGTGGGGCAGCGCTTCGGCGACCCCGCGAACCCGCTCCTCGTCTCGGTCCGCTCGGGGGCGGCGCGCTCGATGCCCGGGATGATGGACACCATCCTCAACCTCGGGCTCAACGAAGCGATCGTGGCGGCCCGCGTCGCCGCCGGCGAGGACGAGCGCTTCGTCCTCGACCTCTACCGGCGCCTCCTCTCGATGTACGGCGACGTGGTGCTCGACGTGCCGCACAAGGCCTTCGAGGAGGTGCTGGGCGCCGCCCGCGCCGCGGCCGGCGTCGCCACCGACGCCGAGCTGCCGGCCGCGGCGCTGCGCCGCGTCGTCGCGGCGTTCGCGGAGCAGATCGCGGCGCACGGCAAGCGCTTCCCGCAGGAGCCGCGCGAGCAGCTCTGGGGGGCGATCGGCGCCGTCTTCGAGAGCTGGAACGGCTACCGGGCGCGCGAATACCGGCGCCTGGAAGGCATCTCCGACAAGCTCGGCACCGCCGTCAACGTGCAGACCATGGTCTTCGGCAACCGCGGCGCCGACTGCGCCACCGGCGTCGCTTTCACCCGCAACCCGGCCACCGGCGAGCGGCGCGTCTTCGGCGAGTACCTGGTCAACGCCCAGGGCGAGGACGTGGTGGCCGGCATCCGCACGCCGCACCCGATCACCGACGAGGACGGCACCGGCGGCCTCGCCGCCGACTTCCCGCAGGCGCACGCCGACCTGGAAGGCGTCTGCCGCCAGCTCGAGCGCCACTTCCGCGACATGCAGGACGTCGAGTTCACGATCCAGCACGACCGCCTCTACATGCTGCAGACGCGCACCGGCAAGCGCACCGGCCGCGCGGCGGTGCGCATCGCGGTCGAGATGGTCGCGGAGGGGCTGATCGAGCGCCGCGAGGCGATGGCGCGGGTCGAGCCGCAGCACCTGGAGCAGCTCCTGGCGCCGGAGTTCGATCCGGCGGAAAAGGAGCTGGCGGTCAAGGCCGGGAGGCTCCTCGCCAAGGGGCTGCCGGCCGGCCCCGGCGCCGCCTCGGGACGGATCGTGCTGACCGCGGAGCGGGCCGCCGAGCTGGCCGCCTCCGGGCCGGTCCTCCTGCTGCGCGCCGAGACCTCGCCCGAGGACATCGTCGGCATGCACGCCGCGGTCGGCATCCTGACCTCGCGCGGCGGCATGACCTCGCACGCCGCCGTCGTGGCGCGCGGCCTCGGCAAGCCCTGCATCGTCGGCGCCGGCGCGCTCGAGGTGGACGACGAGGCCGGCACCCTGCGGGTGGGCGAGATGGTCTTCCGCGAAGGGGACCAGCTCTCGATCGACGGCTCGACCGGCGAGGTGCTGGCGGGGCCGCTCGCCGCCCACCCGTCGGAGGCGCTGCGCGCCCTCCTCGACGGCACCCAGGTCTCGCCCGCCGCCGCGGCCTTCGCGCAGCTCCTCGCCTGGGCCGACGGCGAGCGCCGCATGCGGGTGCGCGCCAACGCCGACACGCCGCACGACGCGCAAGTGGCGCGCGCCCTCGGCGCCGAGGGGATCGGCCTCTGCCGCACCGAGCACATGTTCTTCGAGGAGGACCGCCTGCCCTGGGTGCGGCGGCTGATCCTGGCGCGCGCCGCGGCGGATCGCAGCGCCGCGCTCGCCCACCTCCTGCCGGTGCAGCAGAAGGACTTCGAGGGGATCTTCGCCGCCCTCGACGGCCTGCCGGTGACGGTCCGCCTCCTCGACCCGCCGCTCCACGAGTTCCTGCCCCACGGCGAGAAGGCGCTGGCGCAGCTCGCCGAGCAGATGGAGGTCGAGCCCGCCGAGGTCGAAGCCGCGGCGGCGGCCCTCGCCGAGGCCAACCCGATGCTCGGCCACCGCGGCTGCCGCCTCGGGCTCACCGCCCCCGAGATCTACGAGATGCAGGTCGAGGCGATCGTGCGCGCCGCCTGCGCCGCCCGCCGCGACGGGGTCGAGGCGCGGCCCGAGATCATGGTGCCGCTCGTCGGCACCGAGGAGGAGACGGCGCGCCTGCGGCGGCTGATTGACGCGACGATCGCGCGGGTGCTCGCCGAGGAGGGGATGGAGCTGGAGATCCTGGTCGGGACGATGATCGAGGTGCCGCGCGCCGCGCTCGTCGCCGACAAGATCGCCCGCCACGCCGAGTTCTTCTCCTTCGGCACCAACGACCTGACGCAGATGACCTACGGCTACTCGCGCGACGACGCCGGGCGGTTCCTGCCCACCTACATCGAGCAGGGCGTGCTGCCGTTCGACCCCTTCGCCCGCCTCGACGAGGAGGGGGTGGGGCAGCTCGTGCGCCTGGCCTGCGAGCGCGGGCGGCAGGCCCGCCCGCACCTCCACCTCGGGGTCTGCGGCGAGCACGGCGGCGACCCGCACTCGGTCGACTTCTTCGAGCGCGTCGGGCTCGACTACGTCTCGTGCTCCCCCTACCGCGTGCCGATCGCCCGCTTCGCCGCCGCCAAGGCGCGGCTGCGGCACGCGGCGGAGGCGCCGGCGCCGGAGCCGGTCCCCGCGCCGCCGCCGGTGGCGCTGCCGGTGGCTTGAAGCGGGACCCGGAGACGCGGCGGCGGCTCGCCGCCTTCTGGGACTCCTCCCGCGACTACTACGCGCAGGCCGCCGCCGCCAACCCCGAGGCCTCTCCCGAGCGGCGGCTCCTCCTCGGTTTCCTCCAGCCCGGCCAGCGGGTGCTCGACCTCGGCTGCGGCTCGTGCGAGAACGCCCTCTGGCTGCCGCCCGGGACGCGCTACGTCGGTTCGGACGTCGCGACCGCCGGGCTCGCGCTGGCGGCGGAGCGGAGGCGCCCCGGGGCGCGCGTCCGCGGCGACGGCGAGCGCCTCCCCTTCCGCGACGGCAGCTTCGACGCGGTGCTCTCGACCTATGCCCTCGAGCACTTCCACGAGCCGGGGCGGACGCTGCTGGAAGCGGCGCGGGTGCTGCGGCCGGGGGGATTGCTGCTCCTCGTCGGCTCGGCCTGGGACCTGCCGTACGAGATGCCGCCGAGCCTGCCGCCGCGGCGGCGGCTGGAGGTCGCGGCCCGCCGGCTCGGCCGGCAGCTCCGCTCGCTCCTCGACGGCCGCCACCGCTTCGACCTCGTCGAGAGCCCGCGCGTCCTGACCGAAGGCTACGTCCCGGACGCCGACGCGGTGCACGTCGCCCAGTCCTGGCTCCTCGCCCGCTTCCTCCGCGCCGCCGGCCTGGAGGTGCTGGAGCACCGCTCCCTGCCGCACCGCCCGGAGCCCGGCGGCCTCCGCCATCTGCCGCGCGCGCTCCTGCGCCGCGCCCTCCGCGCCGTCCCCCTCTGGCGCCGCGCCTGGGGCAACACCCTCCTGGTCGCCCGCCGCGGCACGAGCCTCCGCGAGCCGGCGTACGAGCTGCTGCCGCTCTGAGGTGGCGCCTACTCGTCCGAGGGGTTGGTCCCCGCCACCTCCAGCGTGGCGAGCAGTTCTTCCGGCGAGAGCACGGGGAGTGACCCGCGGCTGAAATCGGCCGGGTCGCGGGTTACGAGGAGATCGGCGCCGCCGAGCCGTCCGGCCTCGTGCAGCACTGCGTCCTCGAAGTCTTCGAACGATGAACCGGCCGCGAGCTCGAGGACCTGCCGGTCCACCACGGCCAGGCCACCGAGCTGCGCGACCTCCAGCTTGGCGAAGAGGTGGGTCGCGGGAGCGGAGAACGGTCTGCGATCCAGCAGAACGTCGAGCACCACGTTGGTGTCGAAGAGCGCCTTCATCGGTACTTCTGTTCGAGGTAGCGCCGGTAATCTTCCTCGTCGACGCCATGCGCCAACCCTACGAGGCTGCGGGTGATCGGCGGCAGGCCTCCTTCATCGGGGGTCTTCTCGAGAGCGGTCAAGAAATCGCTGACCAGCCGGGACAAGGACTTGCCGCGGGATTGCGCCCAGCGCTTGCCGAAGCGGATCAGCTCCTCGTCCACCTGCAGAGTCAGTTTTGTCGTCATGATTGCTCCCCACGTAGCCGACCAACCGAATTATACGTACAGCCCCGCCCTCGCCGCGGGACGTAGAATCGCCGCCATGCCGCGCATCCACATCCTGCCGGACCGGGTGGCGGCGCAGATCGCCGCCGGGGAGGTAGTGGAGCGGCCGGCCTCGGTGGTCAAGGAGCTGGTCGAGAACGCGCTCGACGCCGGCGCCACGGACGTGCGGATCGAGCTCGAGGCCGGCGGGCGGCGGCGCATCGCGGTCGCCGACGACGGCTACGGCATGGGGCGCGACGACGCCCTCCTCGCCTTCGACCGCCACGCGACGAGCAAGATCGCCGGCTTCGCCGACCTCGAGCGGGTGGCCACCCTCGGCTTCCGCGGCGAGGCGCTCTGCGCGATCGCCGCGGTGGCGCGGGTCGAGCTGCTCACCGCCGAGCGGCCGGGGGACGGGCAGCGGGTGCGCATCGAAGGGGGGCGCGTGCTCTCCGCCGAGCCGGCGCCGGCGCCGCGCGGCACGCGGATCGAGGTCGCGTCGCTCTTCTGGAACGTGCCGGCGCGGCGCAAGTTCCTGAAGAGCCCGGCGACCGAGCTCCGCCGCTGCCTGGAAGTCGTCCAGGGGTACGCGCTGGCGCGGCCGGACGTGCGCCTGCGGCTGGCGCACGACGGCCGGGAGCTGCTCGACGCGCTGCCCGCCGCCGAACCGCGGCCGCGGATCGCGGGGCTCTTCGGCGAGGACTTCGCGCGCCGGCTGGTCGAGATCCCTTCGCCGGCGCTGGCCGCGACCGGCGCTCTCCACGAGGCGATTTCCGGCCTCGTCGGCACCCCGGAGACCGCCGGCGCCCGCCGCGCCTTCGTCTTCGTCAACCGGCGCCTCTTGCGCGACCGCGCCGTCCTCGCCGCCTTCTACCGCGCGGTGCGCGAGGAGTGGCGGAGCGACGAGTTCCCGGCGCTCTTCCTCTTCCTCGAGCTGCCGCCCGAGGAGGTGGACGTCAACGTCCATCCGCAGAAGGCGGAGGTGCGCTTCCGCGACCCCGGGCTCCTCGACCGCCTGCACTTCACCCTGCGCGCCGCCCTGGCGCGGGCGCGCGGCGAGGAGCCGGCGCCGCTGCGCGCGCCGCACGGGGAGGCGCCGTCGATGCCGCCGGCCTGGCGCGGGCTCGGCGAGCGGCCGTACTCGACGGCGGAGGCGTGGGAACGACGCTTGGCCGGCGATCTTGCTGAAGGCGGCTCGGGGCGCCTTGCCACCGCCGCCTACGCGCCGCTCGACCGGCCGATGGTCCCGCTCTCCGGCCGCGGCGGCGAGCCGCGCCCGTTCCGCCTCCTCGGCCAGTACAAGGGAACGCTCATCCTGCTCGAAGGGCCGGACGGGCTCTATCTCATCGACCAGCACGTCGCCCACGAGCGCGTCCTCTACGAGCGGCTCCGCCGCGCCCTCGCCGCCGAGGCGCCGCGCAGCCAGGCACTCCTCACACCCGCGCTCCTCGAGCTGGCGCCCGCCGAGCGGCTGCGGCTCCAGGAGCTGGCACCCGAGCTGGAGGAGTGCGGCTTCGGCCTCGCTGTCCTCTCCGGCGACACGCTCGCCCTGACCGCCGTCCCGGCCCCGCTCTCGGCCGAGGAAGGGGAGGCGCTCCTCCGCGCCCTCGCCGCCGACGAGGGCGCCGAGCACGCCGCCGACAACGGCGGCGGCGGCGCCGCGCCCTTGCGCCGGCGCCTCGTCGAGACCCTCGCCGCGAGCCTCGCCTGCAAGGCGGCGGTCAAGATGCACCACCCCCTCGCCCCGGCCGAGATGGAGGCCCTCGTCGCCGAGCTCTTCGCCGCCGAGCAGCCCTACGCCTGCCCCCACGGCCGGCCCGTCGTCCTGCAGATGACCGACGCCGACCTCGAAAGGCGCTTTGGCCGGCGTTGAAGAGCGCCTCGGCTACCGCTTCCACCGCCGCGAGCTGCTGGAGCGGGCGCTCACCCACCGCTCCTTCGCCAGCGAGCAGGGGAGCGAGGAGCACTACGAGCGGCTGGAGTGGCTCGGGGACGCGGTGTTGAAGCTCGTCACCGCCGAGCTCCTCTTCGACCGCTACCCCGACGAGCGGGAGGGGGACCTCTCGAAGCGGGTCAACCACCTGGTCAGCGAGCCGGTGCTGGCCGCCTGGGCCGCCGCGCTCGGGGTGAGCGGCGAGCTGAAGCTCGGGGTAGGGGAGGAGAAGGGCGGCGGGCGCGGCAAGGACTCGCTGCTGGCCGACTCGCTAGAAGCCCTCTTCGGCGCGATCTACCTCGACGGCGGCCTCGAAAAGGCCCGTGCCGCCGTCCGCCCGATGCTCGACCAGGCGCTCGCCGCCGACGCCGCGGTCCTCCACTCCGATTCGAAGACCGCCCTCCAGGAGCTGACCCAGGCGCGCGGCTGGGACCTCCCCGACTACCGCCTCGTCGGCGAATCCGGCCCCGACCACGAGAAGCACTTCGCCGTCGAGTGCTGGGTGGCCGGAGCCTGCGCCGGCCGCGGCGAAGGCTCGAGCAAGAAGCTGGCGCAGCAGCAGGCGGCCGCGGACGCGCTGCGGCGGCTGCAGAACGCCGACGACGAATTGTCATCCTGAGAGGCCCGCTCCCCTCTGGTATTCTCGTGAGTAATGTTCAAGAGGCGAATCTTGACGGTCGCCGCCCTGGTGCTGGTGGGCGGCGCCGGGTCCGCCCGAGCCGGGGCGCTCAAACTGGTCAAGGACATCGCGACCGGCAAGACTTTCGTCCCCTCCGGCGCGTTTCCCTTGGGAGCCGTCGGCTCGCGCGTGCTCTTCTCGGGATCGAGCAGCACCGAGACTCAGGCGTTCTGGGGGACCGACGGGACCTCGTACGGCACGGAGCTGCTCGGGCACGCCTGTCCCGGTGGCTGCCAGGCCACGGGCGAGGTGCTGGGGATCGGCGGCGGTGTGGCCTATCTGCGGGTTTCGATCGTTGGTGCTGTCCAGCCCGACCAGCTCTGGCGCACCAACGGCACGGCCGTCGGAACGGTCCGCCTGCGTGATGCGGCCGGCCGGGGCTTGAGTCCCCGCCACGGGACCGCCCTCGGCCGCCGGCTCTTCTTCTTCGGCTGCGCTGAGGACGCGAGCTGCGGGCTGTGGGTGACCGACGGCACGCCGGCGGGGAGCCGGCTGCAGATGCCGCTGGCCGAGCTGCCCTGGCTCAGGCCGCCGATGGCGGTCTGGGGCGGCAAGCTGTACTTTGCCCTGGGCTCGCAGCTCTGGGCGACCACTCCAAACGCCGCGACCCCCAGCCTCGTCTTCGCGGCGGCCGGGGGCGAGATTCGATTCCTCACGCCGGCGACGCAGCGCCTCTTCTTCGTCGCCGCCTCGATCGCCGGCGACGAGCTCTGGTCCTCTTCCGGCACCGCGGCTGGAACGCAGGCGGTCACGACCTTCTCCGCTCCATCGCCCTTCCAGTCCGGTCTCGAGACCGACGGCAGCCGCGTCTACTTCATCGCGAACGACCTGCCCCACGGACAAGAGCTCTGGAGCAGCGATGGGATGAAGAGTGGAACCCGGCGCGAGACGAACTTCACGTTTCATCAGCCCTTCGGCCTCTTCCCTTCGCTGGAGAGCTTCGAGCTAGCCGGCGACCGTCCGGTGTTCGTGGCCACCGACGGCCTCACTGGCCGCCGGCTGTGGACCCTCCAGCGCCAGGCGCCGGAGGGGGTCGCGCCGCTCACCGACGCCTGTGGCCCCGAGTGCGGGGTTGGTCTCCTCGAGCGGCTTGGGAGCCGTGTGGTGTTCGTCGCCGACGATTTGAGCAAGGGCACGGAACCCTTCGCGACCGACGGCACGAAGAGCGGGACGCGGCTGCTGCGCGACATCTGCCCCGGCGGCTGCTCGGCGAACATCGAGTCCCTCGCGGCGGTGGCTGGCAAGGTCGTCTTCTGGGCCGATCACCCGACGGCGGGTGCGGGCCTGTGGGAGAGCGATGGCACCCCGGAGGGCACGCGCCTTGTTTTCCAGCGGGCCGGGTCCCCGGGGTCCCGGCACGTGATCGCTGCCGGCGGCCGCTACTTCTTCGAGTTCACAGACCCCGACTATGGCTCGGAGCTCTGGATGACCGACGGGACGGCGCAGGGGACGAGCCTGGTGGCCGACCTGAGCGTCGACGAGGTCGGGTCGTCGCCACGCGGTCTTGCCGTCGTCGGCCAGCGGAGCGTCTTCCTGGCGACCGTCGATTTCGGCGCGGAGCTGTGGTCGACTGCCGGCTCAGAGGCAACGACCGAACGCTTGCTGAGTGGCGGCATCGATGAGCCGTGTCCGCCTCACGACCCTTGCCCGGTTTTCACCACCGTCGGCGACCGCGCCTATTTCACCCGCCGCGATGAGCAGTTTCGGCCGCAGCTCTGGCGCACCGACGGCACTCCGGCCGGCACGATGCAGCTGACGGCGGAGCCGGAGGGCCTCTATCCGGGCGACATCGTCGACTTCGTCGGTGGCACCGCTGCCTTCGTGGCGGGCGGTCCAACTGGCCCGCGGCTGTGGCGGACGAACGGGGAGGCGAGCGGCACGGTGCCCATCCTGAACCTGCCGCCCGGAGCCAGGCTCTTGGGGTCGGTGCCACCGTATCTCTATCTCGTGATCGCCGATGGCGCCGGTGGTGTGGACGTGTGGCGGAGCGACGGAACGCAGGGCGGCACCATCCAGCTCACCAGCTATGCGCAGGGCAGCCATCGCTTCCTGAACCACCCATCGCGGCGCGTGGGCGGCGAGCTGTTCTTCATGCTCCTCGCCGGCAATCAGCAAGAGCTCTGGCGGACCGACGGCACGCCGGCCGGAACGGCCTACGTCGCGTCCCCGAATTTCTACGCGTCGCCGGTGGCGTTCGGCGGCCTCCTCTACTTCTTCGCCGCTGGCTCACCCACGACGCGCACCCTGTTCCGGACGAACGGTAGCGGGCCGGGAATCACGGCGGTCCGCAGCTTCGAGCCGGAGCTGGGGGTCCTCGACTGCCCGCGCGAGCAGCCGACGGTGTTCGCCGGCCGGCTGTATTTCCTAGCCAGCACTCGGGACGAGGGATGCGAGCTCTGGTCGACGGCGGGGACTCCCGAGACCACGGTCCTCGTGCGCGACATCCGCCCGGGGCCTGACGGTTCGGCGGCCAATCACCTCACCGCGGCGCCCGATGCTCTCTATTTCACCGCCGACGATGGCGTGCACGGACTCGAGGTCTGGCGCAGCGACGGCACGGCTGGGGGCACGCGGCTCGTCGAAGAGCTGGCGCCGATGCAGCAGTCCTCCTTGCCGGCGAACTACGCGGTGCTGGGCGATCGCCTGCTGCTCTCGGCCCATGATGGGCTGATCGGGCAGGAGCTCTGGTCGCTGCCGCTGGGCGGCGCCCGCCACTGCGTCGCCGACGAGTGGACGCTCTGCCTGGGCGACGGGCGATTTGCGGCCACGGCGCGTTGGCGCGACTTCGCCGGCAATCGAGGCGACGGCCACGCCGTCGCCCTGACCGCCGACACGGGCTATTTCTGGTTCTTCGCTCCGAGCAACGTCGAGACGATCCTCAAGGTGCTCGACGGGCGGGCGGTCAACGGCCATCATTGGGTCTTCTACGGCGCCCTGTCGAGCGTCGAGTACACGCTGACCGTGACCGACCTCGAGACCGGCGGGACGCGCCGCTACTTCAACCCGCTCGGGCGTTTCGGCAGCGTCGGCGACACCAGCGGCTTCGGCTCGCTGGGCGCTCACGCCCGAGCGCCCGCCAGCGCCGAGCCATCGGCCGCGATCACCGCACCGTGCGAGCCGACGGCGCGCCGGCTCTGCCTCGGCGGACGCTTCGCGGTCGAGGCGAGCTGGAAAGACTTCCAGGAGCGAACCGGCCTGGGCACCGCAGTCTTGCTGACCGCCGACACCGGCTACTTCTGGTTCTTCGATCCGGCCAACGTGGAAGTGGTGATCAAGGTCCTCGACGGCACGCCCCTCAACGGCAAACACTGGGTCTTCTACGGTGCGCTGTCGAACGTGGAGTACACCCTCACGGTCACCGACACGGCCACCGGCAAGGTCAAGACCTATCGCAACCCCTTGGGGAAGTTCGGGAGCCAGGGCGACACGAGCGCGTTCTAGCCAGGCCGGCAACCCCCTGCCGCGACGTTGCTAGAATCCGCGCCCTCATGGCGACCACGACGTCCGTCTCCGCCCTGCCGTCCCCTTCCTTTCGCGAGCTGCCGGCGCACGCCGGGCAGGAGGTGGCGCTGCGGGGGTGGATCGACGGGAAGCGCTCGTCGGGGAAGATCGCCTTCCTCCAGGTGCGGCTG
>DASWHY010000058.1:0-2180 GCA_036397955.1 Thermoanaerobaculia bacterium
GTCGTGCTCGCCGAGGCCCTGCGCCTCCCCCCCGGCGAGATCGAGGTGCTGCGCCACGCCATCCCGATGCACGACGTGGGCAAGATCGGCATCCCCGACGCCGTGCTGCTCAAGCCGGGCCGGCTGACGCCGGAGGAGCGCCTCGTCATGGAGTCGCACGCCGTGATCGGCGGGCGCATCCTCGCCGGCTCCAGCTCCCCCCTGCTGCAGGCGGGAGAGACCATCGCGCTCACCCACCACGAGCGCTGGGACGGGACGGGCTACCCGCGGCGGCTCGCCGGCGAGGACATCCCGCTCGGCGGCCGCCTCTGCGCCCTCGTCGACGTCTACGACGCGCTCTCCTCGGACCGCCCCTACCGGCCGGCGCTCCCCGAGAGCGAGACGCTGGCGCTGATGCGCGACGGGCGGGGCACCCAGTTCGACCCCGACCTCTTCGACCTCTTCCTCGAGCACCTCGCGCGGCTGCGCGAGGTCCGCGCCGCGCTCCCAGCGCCTGCTCCCGTCCCCGCTTTGTAGGACAGACACCGACACGCTGTAGGACGGACGCCGATGCCGCCGAGCCGGCGCCGGCGCTACGGTCAAGTCAGGCATCTTCACCGGCCGCCTCCTTCGGTCACGCCCAGCGGCGCTAGGGCCATGCACGACGTTCTCGCCTGCCGCCACGGCGGGAGATTCCGATGATCAGCAAACCCTTCGACAGCGCCATCGTCGGCACCCCTCAGGAGGCGGTCGACTTCATCACCAACATCCTCCAGGCCTCGACCGAGTACTCGATCATCGGCAAGGGGCTGGACGGCACCATCCTGCTCTGGAACGAGGGCGCCCGCCGCATCTACGGCTACGAGCCGGAGGAGGTGGTGGGCAGGGCCAACTCGGCGATCCTCCACACTCCCGGGGACGTCGCGGCCGGCCGCCACCACGACTTCCTCCAGGCGGCGCTGCGCGACGGCAACTGGGAAGGCACGATCAATCGGGTGCGCAAGAATGGCGAGCGCTTCACCGCCCGCGTCGTCATCACCCCGCGCCACGACGGCACCGGCCGGCCCATCGGGTACCTCCTCATCTCCAAGGACGTCTCGAGTGAGATCCGCCTCACCGCGGCGCTGCAGGAGAAGAACGTCCAGCTCGAGCGGGCGAGCCAGGCGAAGGACCGCTTCCTCGCCAGCATGAGCCACGAGCTGCGGACGCCGCTCAACGCGATCATCGGCTTCACCGGCACGCTCTTGATGCACCTCCCCGGGCCGCTTACCGGCGAGCAGGAGGGGCTCCGGCTCGAGCTCGAGCTGGGCGACGAGGAGCTGATCGCCCTCGCCGACCGTCGGGCGCTGGCGCAGATCCTCGGCCACCTGGCGGACAACGCCGTCAAGTTCACCGACGCCGGGCACATCCGGCTCGAGCTGCGGCAGCGCGCGGATCAGAACGGCGGCGGGGTGGAGATCACCATCGCCGACAGCGGCCCCGGCATCGACGAGGACACGCAAGCGCAGCTCTTCTCCGCCTTCGCCCAGCCGGGCGAGGGCGCGCACCGCCACGAGGGCAGCGGCGTCGGGCTCCACCTGTGCCAGCGCCTGGCCGCGCTGCTGGGCGGCCGCATCACCCTCCGTAGCACCCTGGGCGAAGGCAGCGCCTTCACCCTCTCGCTACCGCTCGCCTCGGCGGTCCCCGCTCCGGCCGGCGGCACCGCCTTCTCGGGAGACCGCCATGATCAGTAGGCCCTTCGACAGCGCCATCGTCGGCACGCCGCAGGAGGCCGTCGACTTCATCACCAACATCCTCCAGGCCTCGACCGAGTACTCGATCATCGGCAAGGGGCTGGACGGCACCATCCTGCTCTGGAACGAGGGCGCGCGCCGTCTCTACGGCTACGAGCCGGAGGAGGTGGTCGGCAAGCTCAACTCCGCGATCCTCCACGTCCCCGAGGACGTCGAGGCCGGCCGCCACCGCGAGTTCCTCGAGGCCGCCCTCCGCGACGGCAAGTGGGAAGGGACGATCAAACGGCAGCGCAAGAACGGCGACCGCTTCACCGCCCGGGTGGTCATCACCCCGCGCCACGACGCCAGCGGCCGGCCGATCGGCTACCTCCTCATCTCCAAGGACGTCTCCGAGGAGATCCGCCTCACCGAGGAGCTGCGGGCGAGCCAGTACTACACGCGGTCGCTGATCGAGTCGAACATCGACGC
>DASWHY010000059.1:0-4667 GCA_036397955.1 Thermoanaerobaculia bacterium
GGGTCGAAGGTGCCGGCCGGCGTCCAGGGGCCGCAGCGCAGGACCCGCCCCACGGCGAGCGCGCCGCCGACCAGGGCACCGCGCTTGCGCACCGCCCCTTCGGCGTAGCGGCTGCAGCTCGGCCGGAAGCGGCAGCCGATCCCGAGGGCCGGCAGGCGCGGCGAGAGCGTCGCCTGGTAGAGGTGGATCGCCCCAAGGAGCGCCCGCGCGCTCGCTTGGGAGGCCGGCGGCCGCGCGAGGTCGAGGGCGAGGAGGGCGAGGAGCGCGAGCGCGGCCCCCGCGATGCGCCGGCGCCGCCGTCCGCGCGGGTCCATGCAGGCAGCGTAGCCCATTCGCCAACTCTTTTGCAGCCGGCCGCGGCGGGCTGCGGTAAAGTAAAATCCCCGGAAACCTTCGTAGATATAGCACTTGCGCGCCGACCGCACGACCCGGATGCTGCTCGCCGCGACGCTCTGCGTCGTGCTGGCGGCGCTGCTCTATGTGCAGATGACGGCGGCGGTGCGCAGCGCCGGGCGGCGGATCGGGGTCACCCCCGAGGAGGGCGCCGGGGCGATCCGCGTCGACTCGCTGACCGAGGGACTGCCCGGCGAGCGCGCGGGGCTGCGGCCGGGCGACCGCATCCTCGCCGCGGACGGCGTCCGCATGCGCAAGGTCACCGACTGGGACATCGCGGCGAAGCATTTCCGCGCCGGCACACCGGTGCGGCTCGCCGTCGAGCGGCAGGGGAGCGTGCGCGCGCTGGCCGTCCACCCCGGGGTGCCGGTGCCGTGGCTGCGCCTCGCGCTCGGCGCCGTCACCGCCCTCTGCTTCCTCGCGCTCGGCCTCGTCGCCCTCCTGCAGCAGCGCGAGCGCGACATCCGCGGCCGGCTGCTCCTGCTCTTCGCGGCGGCGGTGGCCCTCGAGCTGGCGCTGCCCGTTCAGGCCCTGGGCGACCGCTGGGTGCGGCTCGTGGCGCTCGCCGCGTTCCACCTCCTGACCGGCCTCCAGATGGGCCTCGAGCTCCACCTCGCCTCGCTCATCCCCGAGCGGCAGGCGTGGATCCGCCGCCGCCCTTGGGTGGTGCCGCTCTACTACGTCCTGGGGCTCGGGCTCGGCGTCGCCACCGCCGCCACCTTCGTCTGCGAGCAGGGGTTCGGCCGGGACTTCTTCCTCTGGACCTCGACGACGATGCAGTGGGTGCTCCTCGACGTCGGCCTCCCGGTCTGGGCGCTCGGGGTGACGGTGCTCCTCGCCGTGCCCGCGCTCCGCCACCCGGAGCCGCAGGGGCGGCAGCAGGCGGGACTGGTGCTCGCGGGGGTGATCCCCTGGCTCCTCTTCGTCCTCGCCACCACCGGCTTCGACCTCGCCGGCCGGCCGGTGCCGCCCTGGCTCGCCGGGCTCGAGTCGCTGATCCTGCTGCTCTATCCGATCGCCGTCTTCGCCGCGATCTACCGCTACCACCTCTTCGACATCGAGCTGGTGGTGCGGCGCGGCCTGCTCTACACGACGCTCACCGGCGCCCTGGTGCTGGTCTTCTACGGCGCCCTGGGGACGGGAGGCGCGCTGGTCTCGCGCTTCTTCGAAGGGGAGGCGTCGATCTGGGTGATCTCGGCGGCAACGCTCCTCTCCGGCTTCTTCTTCTGGCCGCTGCGCGGCGTCCTCCAAGGGGAGATCGACCGCCGCCTCTTCCCCGAGCGCATGGAGCTGCGCAAGCGCCTGATCGCGCTCGCCGGCGAGCTCCCCGCCCTGGGCAAGCTGCCGCTGATGGGCGACCACCTGGTCGAGCGGCTGCGCGGCATCTTCGGCGCGCGCAGCGCCACGATCCTGATCGCCAACCCGGGCTCGGGCGTCCTCTCCGCGCTCGCCTCCTCCCGGAGCTGGAGCCAGGAGGAGCAGGACCGCGCCCTCTTCCTCTCCGCCGCCGACCCCGGCGTCGAGCAGCTCCGCCGCGCGCAGCGGCCGCTGCCGGTCGAGCAGCTCCGCGGCTCGGCCTTCGCCCTCTGGCCGCGCCTCGACGCGGCGCTCGCCGTGCCGCTGCTGCACCAGGAGAACCTGACCGGCGTGCTGGTGGTCGGCGAGAAGGAGGGGCGGGAGCGCCACCGGGCCGAGGAGCTGGAGCTGCTGAACCTGCTGTCGCACCACGTGGCGACGGTCTTCGAGAACGCCCGCCTCTTCGAGTCGGCGACCTACGAGAGCCTGACCGGTCTGCTGCGGCGGGAGGCGATCCTCGAGCAGCTCGAGCGCGAGCTCGACCGCGCCCTGCGCTACCGCCGGCCGCTGACCGTGGCCATGGCCGACCTCGACCACTTCAAGGGGATCAACGACCGCTACGGCCACCTCGCCGGGGACGCCCTGCTCAAGCGCGTGGCGCAGGCGGCGTCGGCCGGCCTGCGCAGCACCGACTCGATCGGGCGCTACGGCGGCGAGGAGTTCCTGCTGGTGCTGCCCGAGACCGACATCGCCGGCGCCGTCGCGGTGGCCGAGAAGGTGCGCGCGCTGGTGCAGCGGGCGACGGTGCCGATGGAAGACGGGTCGCTGGCGCGGGTGACGATCTCGATCGGCCTCGGCACGCTCCACGACCTCGGGCCGCGCGAGCCGAAGATCGGCGCCCGCGACCTGCTGGCCGCCGCCGACCGCTCGCTCTACGAGGCCAAGAACGGCGGGCGCAACCAGGTGCACCCGCTGGTCGCCTGAGGGGGCTCCAACCAACTACCAGGCGACGATCAGCCCGACGCTCCCCTCGCCCTGCACCAGCGCGTCGTCGTAGGTGCGGCGGCGGTCGCGGCGGCGGCCGTCGTCCTCGGCGGCGAAGTCGGTCCAGTAGCCGCGGCCCTCGAGGCGCAGCCCGACGTGGCGGTTGAAGAAGACCTTGACGCCGCCCCCCAGGCTCCCCGAGAGGCGGGTCTCGGAGTCGAGCCCCGGGCCCTCCGGGTCGATCGACGAGATCCCACCGCTCGCCACGACGAAGCCGTTGACCTGCCCCGGCCCCCACTGCAGGAGGATGCCGGCATGGGCCTGGGTGATCGCGACGTCGCCGAGCTCTTCGGTCGGGTCGAGCACGCCGGCGTCGGCGACGAAGGCGGTGTCCTGGTGGCGCGCCATGAGCTCGAGCTGGAAGCCGGAGCCGATCGGGATGTCGAAGGTGAAGCCGACGCTGGCGCTCTCGTCGAGCTCGACGTCGGAGCGGCCGAACTCGCCGTCGACCGAGTCCACCTCGCCGGAGAGGCGATAGCCGACGAGCGGTGTCAGCTCGAAGCGCTGCGGCGTCTGGGCGAGCGCGGGCGCGGCGGCGAAGAGGGCGAGGAGAGCGAGGAGCGGCAGGGCGCGGCGCATGGGGTGTGTTCTACCATGACGCCGCGATGCCCGTCCCCACCCTCACCGAAGCGCGCCGCCTCCCCGAGGAGGGGAAGCTCCGGCTCACCTGGAGCGACGGCCACACCGCCGAGTACGAGTACCGCTACCTGCGCGGCTGGTGCCCCTGCGCCGGTTGCCAGGGGCACTCGGGGATGAAGATCCGCTTCCACCCGCCGGCCGGGCCGATCAGCGCCCAGTCGATCAAGCCGGTCGGGCACTACGCCATCTCGATCGCCTGGTCCGACGGCCACGCCACCGGTATCTACCGCTTCGACTTCCTGCGCGAGATCTGCCCCTGCGCCGCCTGCGGCGGGACCGGCGGGGTGGGCGACGAGGTGGAGAGCTAGGTTCCGCGCCGCCAGCGCGCGACGTCGTCCGGCGTGTTGAGGTTGATGAAGAGCTTGGGGGGATCGCCGAAGAGCGCGATCTCGCTTTCCTCGAGGTGCTCGATCGCGAGACCGGGCTCGTCGTCCAGCTCGTGCAGGGCGAAGCGCCCCGCGGCGGCGCGGCGGGCGAGCGCCGCGAGCGCGGCCGGCTGGTAGATGGCGCAGAGCGGCTCGAGCCGTCCGCCCCAGCGCGGCACGACCCAGTCCGCCTCACCCCCCCTCGCCATCCTGCCGGCAATCACCAGCGCGGTCAGCATGACCTCCGGCACCTCCGGGAGATCGCAGGCCAGCACCATGAGCGCCCGCTCCGGGTAGGCGGCCGCGGCGCCCAGCAGGCCGGCCACCGGGCCGCGGCCGGGGCCGTCGGGCAGCGACGGGACGCCCGGCACGAGGCCGCGCCCGCCGTCGGCCGCCGCCACCTCGTCGCAGAGCACGCGGAGCTTGCGCACGGCCCGCTCCGCCAGGCTCTCGCCGCCCAGCGAAAGCAGCGCCTTGTCGTTTCCCAGCCGGCGCGAGGCGCCGCCGGCGAGGACGACGCCCACGGCTCGGGCCGCGGCCGGGGGGCGTGCTACCATCCGCGCTCCACGTCGATCACCGTAACCCAAACCAAGGAGAAGCGTTCATGAAGTTGACTCTGCTCGCCTGCCTGTTCGCCCTGCTCGCCGCCGTGCCGGCGTTGGCCGCCAACCCGCGCGTGGCGCTCGACACCAGCAAGGGGCGGATCGTGATCGAGCTCTTCCCCGACAAGGCGCCCAAGACGGTGAAGACCGTCCTCGACTACGTCAAGTCCGGCCACTACGACGGCACCATCTTTCACCGCGTCATCGCCGGCTTCATGGTGCAGGGCGGCACCGTCCTCCCCGACATGACCAGCAAGCCCTGCGCGACGAGGGTGCAGAACGAGGCCGACAACGGGCTCAAGAACACGCGCGGCACCCTCGCCATGGC
>DASWHY010000060.1:0-6877 GCA_036397955.1 Thermoanaerobaculia bacterium
TCGTGAAGCCGGTGGCGAACCAGCGGCTGCCGTTGGGAGCGGCCTTACGGCAGGCGAAGTAGTCCCCCCAGGTGTCGTCGCCGGGACCGTGCGTGCCATCGACCGCGACCCGGAGACGCCATGTGCGCCCGGGCTCCTCGAAGATGCCGACCGCGTGCCCGGGGTTGCGACTGCCCCCGCCGCGGAAGAGCGTCACGCCGACGGTGCCGTCGTCGTTGGGGTGCGCGTCGGGGTACGCGTAGGCACGCGAGGAGCTCCAGATGTCCGGCTCCGCCGCCACGCTCATTGCGGTCTCTTCGATCAGCACGGCGCGGATGTACGGTCTCGGGCGCTTGGAGCCGACCTTGTTCGCCGACCACAGCACGCCGATCGCGCCCCCGCCCACCCACGCCCCCGTGATGCGGTCGTCGCACCGCCCGAGCCAGTTCGTGCCGTCCGGGCCCACCGAGACGTAGGAGCCGATCCGCCACGGAGACACATCGATGTCGCGTTGGGTGACCGCGCCCGTTTCCGGCCAAGAGTAGACGCGCAACTGGCGCAGGTTCGCGTTCTGGCCGACGACGTACATCACGGAGCTCGCCCCGGTCGTGCAGCGCAGCGATCCGTTCTCGAGCGATTCGACGTAATCGAACGAGAGCTCGTCCGCTGTCGCCAACTCGTCGAGGGGAAAGCGCATGACGATCGACCGGGTCCAGACCTCGGAGTCGAGGGTGAACAGGTTCGAGCCGACGTAGAGATAGTTGTCGGAGAGCGCGGCGTGGTTGTAATCGAACCACTCGTTCGACCAGCTCGCGTTGACCCCGGCGGGCGTCAGGTCCCACCAGACCCAGTCGGCGTCTTCGAGGGTTGCGCCGCGGCTGACGGCGAGGCGCAGCGTGTTGCCGCCGGCGCTCTGTCGATATTGCAGCAGGTAGACGATCAGGTCGCGGCTGGGAACGTAGATCGCCGTCTGATCGCAACAGTAGCGCGTCGGGGGCTGGGGCAGCAGGTAGGTGTCCGGATCGAGGTACTGCCACGAGGTCCCGCCGGTCAGGGACCGTGCCGCGTACCAGTTGCCGGTTGCCAGGATGCGGTCTCCGGAGATCGCGACGCTCGGCTCGCCGACGTTCGACGTGCGGCCGTTGGTCGCCGCGGTGGGCAAGGCCAGGACTCGGTGGATAACCGGCATACCTCGCTCTCGGAGCGCCGGGTCACTCAGCAGACGGTTCTTCGCAGTCCGTTTCTTCGACCTCCGGAACCGCTTCCTCGTCGAGCACCGCCAGGGCGCGCGTCCGCGAGGGGGGTCTTGCTGGTCGTCTCCTCTTGGGCACCTCCTCCTGGCGCCTCTGCAGCTCTTCCGCGGAGAGCGGTGGAGGAACGCCGCGGGAGCGCACGGCCGTGAGAGGCATGCGCTGCGCCTTGCCCGTCGTCGCGGAGCCGACTTTCACTTCTTTCTCCACTAGCGCATCTGCCATTGGACCTCCTTCGTGTGGCCATTCAGGCAGCAGCACTAAAGCTTACCACCTGAAGATCGCCGCCAGCGGCGCGCCCTCCGCCGGCACCTCCTCCGCCGGCACGGCGAAGACCTCGCCGCCGTGGAGGAAGGTCTGGATCGCCGCCAGGTCGAGGAGGTCCTCGCTCCTCGGGCTCGGCGCATCGCCGTGGCCGTCGAGCTCCACAGTGCGCTCCTCCGGGTCCCAGCTCCCCCAGCAGCGCGCGCCGACCGCCGTGAAGAGCGTGTCCACCCGTCCGTCGTGGGCGGCCCCGACCACCTCGTCGAGCTCGCCGGTGGCGCGGCCGGTGCCGCTGAGCTCGCCGTAGCGCTCCGCCGCGCGCCGCCGCCGCTCGAGGAAGAGCGGCTCGACCAGCTTCCAGGCGGCGGCGTGCAGCTCCTCCGGCCGCAGGATCTCGGGGTTGCCGAGCACGCCCTCGGGCACCAGGTGCGGGTGCTGCGTCGCCTCGCGGTAGATCGGCAGCAGGTAGTCGACGCCGGCCAGCACCAGCGGCGCGTTGCGGTCGATCGGCAGCTCCTGGATGCCGTGGTCCACCCGCTTGAAGAACTGGAAGAGCGCGGTCTTGGTGTCGTCCTCGCTGACGCCGTGGGTGTGGAAGGCAGGCGCGCCGTGGCGCACCCGCGCGCCCGGGCCGCTCTGGGCGAACGCGAACGGCTTCTGCCCCAGCTCCTCCCCCACCGCCGCCTCGATGCTGCGCGGCACGTCCCGGAGGTCCACCTCCTCGACGCTCCAGCGGCTGCCTGCGAAGAGCCGGATGTCGTGCATCGCGATCGCCAGGACGAAGAAGCGGCCGTCGCCGTCGAAGAGCGGGAAGACGGGCTGCAGGTGGAAGCGGTCCTCGACCGCCGCCAGCTCGTCGAAGCGCAGCGGCAGCCGGTAGACGCGGACGAGGTCGGGGGCGCGGAAGGCCGCCAGCCCGTCGCTCTGGTGCTGCCAGAAATCGGCGTCGTCCTGGAGCGCTCGCAGCGGCTCGAGCAGCTCCTCGATCTCGGGCCGGCGCAGGCCGCGCTCGGCCAGCTGCTCCTCGGCCGCGCGCAGCAGGTTCTTCCAGCGGATCGGGTTCTGCTGCGTCTCCGCCCCGGCGCGCGCCGTGGGCAGGAAGATCGAGATACAGGGCCCCGGACGGGGCTCCAGCAGGCCGCGGACCTCCTCGCGGGTCAGCGGGCCGGGCAGGGCGGTATCGATCATGGGCACCTCCTTCGCGCTTGCTACGCAGAGACTGGTGCAACGGACATGCCTCCTATAATCGCCGCATGGCCATCACACCCCAGCAGCGGATCGAGTCCGACCTCAAGGAAGCGCTCAAGGCCGGGCAGAAGGAGCGGCTCTCGACCCTGCGCCTGCTCCTGACCGAGATCAAGAACGAGCGCATCCGGCGCGGCGCCGAGGTGGACGAGCCGGGCTTCGTCGCTCTCGTGCGCAAGGCGGTGAAGCAGCGGGAAGAGGCCTCGACGCAGTACCGCCAAGGGGGGCGCCCCGAGCTGGCCGAGAAGGAGGAGCGGGAGGCGGTCATCCTCACCGCCTACCTGCCGGCCCAGGCCGACGAGGCGCAGATCCGCGCCGCGATCGAAGAGCTGGTGGCCGCGCGCGGTCTCGCCGGCCCCGCCGCCATCGGCCCGGTGATGAAGGAGATGCTCGCCCGCTTCGGCTCCGCCGCCGACGGCGCGACGATCAACCGCCTGGCGCGCGAAATCCTCACTCGGGCGCACCCTGGGACCTAAGGCGCGAAAGCTTTCGCGCCGTGTGAAATCAATTGCGCCGCGTCGTCCTTGGCACCGCCGGCCACATCGACCACGGCAAGACCCGCCTCGTCCAGGCCCTGACCGGCATCGACTGCGACCGCTGGGCCGAGGAGAAGGCGCGCGGCATCACCATCGACCTGGGCTTCGCGTATCTCTTCGAGGGCGACCTCCAGGTCGGCTTCGTGGACGTCCCCGGCCACGAGCGCTTTTTGCACAACGCGCTGGCCGGCCTCGGCGGCATCCGCATCATGCTGCTCGTCGTCGCCGCCGACGAGGGGGTGAAGCCGCAGACCCGCGAGCACCTGGCGGTCTGCTCGCTCCTCGGCATCCCCGCGGGGCTCGTCGCCCTGACCAAGACCGACCTCGTCCCGGCCGACCTGCTGGAGCTGGCGCAGCTCGAGGTCGAGGAGCTGCTGGCGGCGACCCCCTTCGCCGGCGCGCCGGTGCTGCCGGTCTCGAGCGAGACCGGCGCCGGGATCGCGGAGCTGAAGGCGGCGATCCTCGAACTCGCCGCCCGCCACGCCGCGCCGCACGACGCCGCCCTCCCCGCCCGCCTCCCCGTCGATCGGGCCTTCCATCTCAAGGGGCTCGGCGTCGTCGTCACCGGGACGCTGGCGAGCGGCGAGGTCCGCCCGGGGGACGCGCTGGAGCTGCTGCCGCGCGGCGAGCGGCTGCGGGTGCGCAGCGTCCAGGTGCACGGCCGGCCGCGCGAGGCGGCGGTGGCCGGGGAGCGCACCTCGCTCCAGCTCACCGGGGTGGAGCTCGACGCCCTGGCCCGCGGCATGACCCTCGCCGCCCCCGGCGCCTTCGCCGCCACCACCCGCCTCCTCGCCGACTTCCACCTCCTGCCCGACGCGCCGGCGCCCCTGCACGGCTGGACGCCGGTGCGTCTCCACCTCTACGCCAGCGAGGTGCTGGGACGGCTGCGGCCGCTGGCGGCCGCGGGGATCGCGCCGGGCGAGAGCGGGATGGTCGAGATCCGCCTCGAGGCGCCGGTCGTGGCGGCGCGCGGCGACCACTACGTCGTCCGCCGCCCCTCCCCCGCCGCCACCCTCGGCGGCGGCCGGGTGCTCGACCCGCGCTGGCGCCGCCACCGCGCGCGCGACCTGCCGGCGGCGCTCGACGCCCTCGCCGGCGACCTCCGCTCCGCGCTCCTCGCCTGGGGCGAGGAGGCGGGCGAGCGCGGGCTGGAGGCGTCCGAGGCGGCCCGGCGCCTCGGCGTGCCGGCGGAGCGGGTCGCGGCGGAGCTCGCGGCGCTCGCCGGCGCGCAGAAGCTCCTGGAGGTGTCGGAAGGGCCGGGGTACGCCCGCCGCTGGATCGCCCCCGCGGCGGTGCGCCGGGTCTCCGAGCGCGCCCGGCGGGTGCTCGCCGAGCACTTCCGGCGCGACCGCCTCGCCGAGGCGATGCCGCGGGCCGAAGCGGTGCGCCGCATCCTGCGCGGCGCGGCCGACCTGGCGCCGGTCTACTTCCCCTGGCTGGAGGCCGAGCGGGTGCTGGCGGTGCGCGGCGACCAGGTGACGCTCCCCGGCCGCACCGCCGAGCTGACCGGCGAGGAGTCGCGCCTCGCCGCCGCGGTGCAGGAGCGCTTCGACCGCGGCGGGCTGACGCCGCCGTCGCCGGCCGAGCTGGCGCGCGAGCTGGGGGCGAAGCCGCAGATCGTCGACGGCGTCGTCCGCCACCTCGTCGAGCGCGCGCGCCTGGTCAAGCTCCCCGCCGGACTGGTGCTGTCGGCCGCCGTGCTCGCCGAGCTGCGCGGCCGCCTCCTCGCCACCGACTGGGAGCGCTTCTCGGTGGCCGACTTCAAGGACCGCTTCGGCCTCTCGCGGAAATGGGCGATCCCCCTCCTCGAGCACCTCGATTCGACCGGCGCCACGCGGCGGGTCGGCGACGAGCGGCTGGTCGTGCGGTAGCTTCCCCTGCGTCCTCTCGGGAGGACGAACGCGCCTCTTCCCCGCACCGTCCGTTCCATCCGAAGTCTTTTGCTTTCAGGAGTTTCGCGGTGGCATATCGCTTGCTCTCTATGAGCCGCGGAAGACAGGAGGAACCGACGATGAGAACGACCGCGCTCCGAAAGACCCTGCTCGCCCTCGCCGCCGTGGCCATGCTGGCGCCGGCGACGGCCGACGCGCAGGTCCTGCGTCGCAACCGTGACCGAACCTACGATCGCTACAACGAACGCTACCAGGGCGACTGGGCGGCGGCCGAGCTGGAGAAGATGGCCCGCCAGGTCCACCGCCAAGCTCGCGACTACCATCGCGGCGGCCGCGGCGAGCGCGACGTCATCCTCCGCCTGCAAGCCCTGGAGAACGCCGCCCGCGCCTTCAACCGCAGCGGCGGCGACCAGCGGGCCTTCGAGCGGCTCGCCGACACCTACTTCGCGGCCGGCGACGCCCTCTCGCGCGTTCGCTACCGCGCCCACGTCTACGGCGGCTTCAATCGCATCGACCAGCTCATGGACGAGATGTTCGACCGCTACGGCTACCGCGACCGGCGCTTCAGCAACGATCGCTCCCGCGAGCGGTTCCGCGACCGTCCGCGCGACCGCTGGCGCTACTGAGCGCCCATCCGCAGCGACTTCGAGAGGCGGGCTCCCAGCCCCGCCTCTCTCCTTTTCGGATAGCCTTTTCCGCGATGAAAACCATCGCGGTCCTCGGCGCCTCCGGCAACCGCTGGAAGTACGGCAACAAGTCGGTGCGCGCCTACCAAGCCGCGGGCTACAAGGTCTACCCGATCAACCCGCACGAGACCGAGGTCGAGGGCCTGCCCACCCTGCCGCGGCTCGCCGACGTGCCGGAGCCGCTGGAGCGGATCAGCGTCTACCTACAACCGGAGGTCACGCTCCAGCTGCTGCCGGAGATCGCGGCCGCCGGGGCGCGCGAGGTCTGGCTCAACCCCGGCTCGGCCGACGCGCAGGTCGTCGAGGAGGCCCGCCGGCTTGGCCTCCCCGTCCGCTACGGCTGCAGCATCGTGGACATCGGCCTCAGCCCGGCCCAGTTCCCCGCCTGATTTTCTCTATCGTTGTCCCCTTTTTTCCTTTTCAAGCAACTTGAGGAGAAGAGGAGGCTCCGCCGACGGACGACGATCTGCTCTCCCGACTGGAGGCCCGCTTCGCCGCGCTCGCCGGCGAGCGGGAGGCGGCGGGCGGACACCTGGCCGACCTCCTCGCCCTGCCGGCGGCGCAGCGCGAGAGCGCGGCCCGAGCCCGCGCCGCCTGCCAGACGCTCGCCCTCGCCGAGCTGCTGATCGAGCGGAGCACCGAGGCGGCGCCGCTCGCCGCGCTCGAGCTGGCGCGCCTCGCCGTGGCGGTCGCCGACCGCCTCGAGCCGGCGCGCTACGGCCCCTCGCTGGTGCACGACCTGCGGGCCCGCGCCTGGGCGCAGCTCGCCGAGGCGCGGCGGCTCGACGGCGACCTCGCCGGCGCCGCCGAGGCGCTGGTCGTCGCCGAGCTGCTCTCGGAGGAGGGATCGGCGGACCCGCTGGAGGAGGGGCATCTCCTCGAGCGGCGCGCGGCGCTCCTCGCCGACCAGGGGGACGCCGAGGCCGCGGCCGCGCTGCTGTCGCTGGCGGCGGAGATCTACGAGAGCGTCGCCGACGCGCCGCGCTCGGCCCGCGCCCGGCTCACCGCCTCGGAGCTGTGGGCGC
>DASWHY010000061.1:0-21430 GCA_036397955.1 Thermoanaerobaculia bacterium
CGCGCCGAGCGCGCGGTCATGGCGCGCCAACTCGAGGTCGCCGAGGAGCAGGCGGCGGCGGGGGAGCTGCTCGCCGGCCTCGCCGCGCACCCCTTCGAGCGCCAGCGGATGCTGGTGGGGCAGAGCGCCCGCTACCGCACCTGGGCGGTCTGCGCGCGGCTGATCGAAGCGGCCCAGGAGGCCGGCTTCCAGGACGCGGCACGCGCGGTGGAGCTGGCCGAGCTGGCGGTGACGGCGACCGCGAAGCTCGACGCCGCCGCGTACGGCTCCGAGCGGGTGCACGACTTGATGGCGCGCGCCTGGACGGCGCTCGGCACGGCGCGCCGCATCCGCTCCCACTTCCGCGACGCCACGGCGGCCTTCCTCCGCGCCGAGCGGCTGCTGCGGCAGGGCACGGGCGACCCGCTCGAGAAGGCGACGCTGCTGCTGTCGAAGGCCTCGCTGCTGGGCGACCAGCGCCGTTTTGCGGAGGCTTTCCGCCTCCTCGACCGCGGGGCGGCGCTGGCGCGGCGGGCGGGCGACCGGCACCTCGAGGGCAAGGGCCTGATCGGCAAGGGGGTCTTCCTCGGCCACTCCGGGGACGCCGCCGGGGCGATCGAAACCCTCCGTCGCGGCCTCGAGCTCAGCGATCCCGCGGCCGAGTTCCGCCTCGTGGTCGCCGGCCACCACAACCTGATCCACTACCTCGTCGAGAGCGGGCGGTTGGAGGAGGCCACGGCCGCCTTCGAGCGCGCCCGGCCCCTCTACGACCGCTTCGAGGACCGGCTCGGGCGGCTGCGCGTCGGCTGGCTGGAGGCGAAGCTCGCCCGCGGCGCCGGCCGGCTGGACGAGGCGGAGGCCGGGCTCCTGGCGGTGCGCGAGCAGATGCTCGCCCGCGACCTGGGATACGACGTCGGCCTCGTCTCCCTCGACCTCATCGAGGTCTACCTGCGGCAGGGGCGGACCGGCGAGGTGCGGCGCCTGGCGGAGGAGATCCTGCCGCTTTTCGCGGCGCGCGACGTGCAGCGCGAAGCGCTCGTCGCGCTCACGGTCCTGCAACGCGCCGCGGTGCGGGAGCGGGTCACCGTCGGCCTGGTCCGCGAGGTGAGCGACCTGCTCTGCCGCACGCGGGCGCAGGCGGGGTTGAAGTTCCGCGACGCCGGCTAGCCCGCCGCCAGCAGCCTTCAGCCGTTCCTCCAGGCCGCCGCCTGCAGAAATATGGGCCGGCCTTGTCCTCCTCAGCCCCGCCAGCGGCAACTGATGTTGAGGGAGAGTGAACTCCCGCCCAGCCCTGGCGGGTTTACGTTAATGCTTGCAGACGAAGGAGAAAAAGACATGACGTCGAGCAGACTGCGCCGCGGCTTCGCCGCCTTCGCCCTCACCGCCGCCGTCTCGCTGCTCGCCGCCGGACCCGCGCAGGCGGCCCGGTGGGGGGACAGCGACCCGGTGCACGGGCGCTTCGTGGCCGCACGCGGCCTCCTGCAGGAGGTCTGGACACGCTTCACCAAAGCGGTGGGGGCCGTCAGCATGACCTGGGACGGTAACGGCTAGCAGCTCACCCCTCGCTCGGTAGCCGCGCGGCTGGACAGAGTCCGGCCAGGGTGGTAGTGTCTTCGTAGAGACCCTCCAACGCCCTTGCGCGGCACGATGAGCGTCCTAGACCACCCGCACGTCGACGGCTCCTGGGAGCTGTTCCTGGAGCGGGTACGGCCGCGGCTGAAGTGCGTCTTCTTCCGCTACCGCATCCCTGCGGAGGACGCCGACGACCTCTTGCAACAGGCGCTGCTGGCCTTCGTCCATCGCTCGGGGGAGATACGCGATCCCGCCGCCTGGCTGGCCGGCACGCTGCGCCACAAGTGCCTGCTCTATTGGCGCGACCGGCGCCGGCGGGTCTACGACGCGGTGGACGACGCCATGCTCGAGTGGCTGGCCCGGCCGCAGGCGCTGGTCCAAGAAGACGCCGACCTGCGCCGCGATATCGAGCAGACGATCCAGCGCCTGCCCCAACGCTGCCGCAATCTCCTGCAGCTCCGCTATCAGCAGGGCTATGAGGCGCCGGAGCTGGCGCAGCGTCTCGGCTATCGCACCTCCAGCATCGGCAAGATCACCAACCGCTGCCTGGCCGCCCTGATGCGCCAGCTGATCGCCGCAGGTCTCGTAAAGGAGAGCCGCAATGGCTGACGTGCACCCGCCGCGCGAGCAGCTCGAGCGCTTCCTGCGGGCGGAGCTACCGGGGCCGGAATCGCGCCGGGTGCTCCGCCACCTGCTGGGCGGCTGCATCACCTGCCGTGAGGAGGCGGGGGGGATCTTCACCTTCGCGGGCGCGGACGAAGAGGACGAGGCGCTGCTCGCTGCACTGTCTCCCGAGCTCGAGGCCGCTTACGACCGCGCCATCGACGGCGCCTTCCGCAGCGTCGAGCGCCGGCGCGGGGCGATCGAGCGCGAGCAGGCCGCCGCCGAGCAGCTCTGGGTCGAGCTCGAGCAGCATCCGGCGAGCCGGCAGCAGATGCTGGTGCGCAACAGCACGCGCTTCGCCAGCCGGTCGCTGGGCGAGCTCCTCCTCGCCAAGAGCCAGGAGGCCTGCTTCGATGACGCGGAGCGGGCGGTAGAGCTCGCCGAGCTGGCGCAACGGGTGGTCGAGCGGCTGGAAGCGATGGACGACGAGCGGGCCGCCGGGGAGCTGCGCGGTCTCTCCGCCCGCTGTTGGGGGACGCTCGGCAACGCCCAGCGCGTGCGCGGCAACCAGCAGGCGGCGGAGCTGGCGATCGGCCAAGCCGAGCTGCTGGTGGCCGGCGAGGTCGGCGATCTGCTGGACCGCGCGCGGGTGCTCGACTGGAAGGCCTCGCTGCGCAAGGACCAGCGGCGGTTCGACGAGTCGCTGCGCCTGCTCGACCGGGTGATCGGGATCTACCGCCAGCTCGGGCAGCGCCACCTCTATGGCCGCAGCCTGGCGCAGAAGGCCGGTGTCTGCGGCGAGGCGGGCGACAGCGCCACCGCCATCGAGCTGCTGCGCGCCGCCCTCGACCACATCGACCCGCGCGAGGACCCGCGGATGGCGCTCGGCCTGCGCCACAACCTGATCGTCTGCCTCAACACGACCGGCCAGCACCGGGAGGCTTTCGCGCTCCTCTTCCACACCCGGCCGCTCTACCTCGAGCACGGCGGCCGGGTCGGGCTGCTCCGCCTGCGCTGGGTCGAGGGGGCCGTGGCCTACGGGCTGGGGCGGGCTGACCAGGCCGAGGCCGCCTACCGCGAGGTGCGCCAGGGCTTCCTCGAGCAGCATCTCGACTACGACGCGGCGCTCGCCAGCCTGGACCTCGCCGCCCTGTACGCCGCCCAGGGGCGCACCGCCGAGGTCCGCCGCCTGGCCGAGGAGATGCTGCCGGTCTTCACCTCCCGCCGCATCCACCGCGAGGCGCTGGCGGCGCTCATCGTCTTCCGCCGGGCGGCGGAGATGGAAGAGGCGGGGCTGGAGCTGGTGCGCAGCGTCGCCGACTTCCTGAACCGGGCGCGCGGCAACCCGGAGCTGCGCTTCGCCTAGCGGTCCGGCCGGCGGCGAGGACCCTGCCGCCGCAGCGCCGAAGCTCCTCGTCCTCGGCTCGGGCTTCGCCGGCTTCTCCCTCCTGTCGCGCCTGCCGCGCAACCGCTTCGACGTCACGCTGCTCTCGCCGCGCAACTACTTCCTCTTCACGCCCCTCCTCCCGTCGGCCGCGGCCGGCACCGTCGAGTTCCGCAGCATCCTCGAGCCGGTGCGCCGCCGGCTGCGGCAGGTGCGGCTGATCGAGGGACGGGCGGAGCGCGTCGATTGGACGGCGCGGCGCGTGGAATGCGTTTCGGCGGTGGGGGAGGAGCGCTTCGCCTTGACCTACGGCCTGCTGGCGATCGCGGTAGGAGCGGCGGTGGGGGACTACGGCATCCCCGGCGTGCGCGAGCACGCGCTAACCCTGGCGAGCGTCGAGGACGCGCGGGCGGTGCGGCGCGGCATCCTCGACCAGTTCGCGCGCGCCGAGGTGCCGGGGCTCTCCGGCGAGGAGGTGACGCGGCGCCTGACCTTCGTCGTCTGCGGCGGCGGCGCGACGGGGGTGGAGGTCGCGGCCGAGGTACACGACCTCCTCGCCGGCGAGCTGGCCGCGAGCTACCCCGAGCTGGCGCCCCGGGGGCGGGTGGTGCTGGTCGAGGCGGCCGAGCGGATCCTGGGCGGCTTCGACGCGGCGCTCGGCGGCTACGCCCACCGCCACTTCCAGCGCGAAGGGATCGAGGTGCGCCTCGCCACCGCGGTGTCGGCGGTCGAGCACGATGGCGTGCGGCTGCGCGACGGCGGCTTCCTCCCCGCCGGCCTGGTCCTCTGGGCCGGCGGGAATGCCCCCGTCCCGTTCGTCGCCGCGCTCGGAGAGCCGCTGACGCCGCGCGGGCGGCTCCGTGTCGACGACCGCCTGCGGCTGCCGGGGCGGTCTGGGGTCTACGCGCTGGGGGATTGTGCGGCGGTGGGGGAGCTGGGGCTCCCGGCCACGGCGCAGGTGGCGCAGCAGCAGGGGGAGTACCTGGCGAAGGCGCTGGACCGCGGCCGCCGCGGCCGGCCGGTCGGCCCGTTCCGCTTCCGCTCGGCCGGCATGCTCGCCTACATCGGCGGCAGCCAGGCGCTCGCCGACCTGCCGCACGTGAAGTGGAGCGGCCGCGCCGCCTGGCTCTTCTGGCGTTCGGTCTATCTCACGAAGCTCGTGTCGCCGGCCAACAAGGTGAAGGTCCTCTTCGACTGGCTGAAGGCGATGCTCTTCGGGCGGGACCTCTCGCGCTTCTAGGTTCTCACCCCGAGGAAGAGGTAGGCGGACAGGATCGCGAAGACGGCGCTCGGGCTCCAGACGGCGGCCACCGGCGGCAGCGCCCCGGTCTCGCCGAGGGTGGTGAAGAAGGCGTAGATGCCGAGGAACGCCATCCCCAGCGCGATCGAGATCCCCACCCCGTAGAGCGCCCCCTGCCGCCCGAGGCGGAAGGCGAAGGGGAGCGCGACCAGCGCCATCACCAGCGACACCACCGGGTAGGCGATCTTGTTGTACAGCTCGACCAGCAGCTCGGGCACCGGCTGGCCGCTCTCCTCGAGCTCCCGCACGTAGTCCTTGAGCTCGGTGAAACGCATCTGCTCCGGCGGGCGCACCTCGGAGTCGAAGTAATCGGGGGTCTCCGGAAAGCGGACCACGTGCGGCTCCTCGAAGCGCTCGTAGTCGGTCACCTCGACGCCGGCGAACGAGCGCGCCCAGCCGTTCTCGAAGAGCCAGGCCTCGCGGTTTACATCGAAGGTGGCGCGGTCGGTCACCAGCCGCCGGCGGAGCTGGTGCTCGGCGTCGAAGTCGAAGACCTGCAGGCGCTGCAGGCTCGGCCGCACCGGGTCGGGGTCGTAGTGGATGTAGTTGTAGATGTAGCGCCCCTGGCCGAAGAGCCACTGGCGGTCGGCGCGGCGGTAGGTGCGCGCCGCCTCGCGGCCGCGGATGCGGTCCTTGAGCTGCGCCACCCGCTCGTTCGAGGCGGGGAGGACCTCGGACTGCAGGAACGCCGCGAGCACGACGATCAGGATCGCCCAGCCGAGGGCGGGGAGCGAGAGCCGGGAGAGCGAGAGGCCGAGAGCCTTGCAGGCGGTGACCTCGCTGGTGCGCGACAGCAGCGAGAAGGTGATCAGGGTCGTCACCAGCACGACGATCGGCGCGATGTCGTAGAAGATCTGCAGCGACATGTACTTGTAGTAGTCGAAAACCATGTCGCGCGGCACCTTGTTCTTGAGGATCTCGTCGATCGTCTCGGAAAGGTCGGCGATGACGTAGAGGGTGACCCCCGAGAGGACGACGAGCAGGAACACCCAGGCGAACTGCCGCGCGACGTAGCGGTCGAGGAGGCTGGGGAAGGTGATGCGCGGGCGGGGGAGGCGGAAGACCAGTCCGGGCCGGCCGCCACGCCGCGGGTGCGCGGCACGGGTTGCCGGCTGCGGCGCCGGTGCCGCCGACGGACCCTTGGCAGCATGCTCGCGGCGGCGGCGCCAGCGGCGGGTGAGCCGCGGCACCGCCAGGAGCACCGGCCAGACCTTGTGCCGCAGCCAGCGGTCGATACCGGTCAGCAGCAGCCCCTTGTCGCGGTTGCGCCGCGCCAAAAGGAAGACCCCCGCCGCCGCCAGGATCAGGTTGGGCGCCCACATCCCCGCCCAGGCGGGAAGCCGGCCGTAGCGCGCCGCCTCCTCGCCGTTCGACAGCAGAACGTAGTAGAGGACGATGACGCCGATCGAGAGCGCGAACCCGGAGGCCTTGCCGCCGCGCCGGTTGTTGAAGCCGAGCGGCAGGGCGAAGAGGCCGAAGACCAGGCAGGCGACCGGGATCGCGAACTTCTTGTGGATCTCGACTGCCGCCAGGTTGCGCTGCTCGCTGGACGCCGTGGGGTCGTCGCGCAGGTCGCGCAGCTCTGCGAGGGTGAGTTCGCGCACCCCCTTCGAGACCGAGACCTTGGCCCGCTGCGCCGAGGCGAATTGGTCCTCAAGCACCAGCTCCAGGCGGCGGTGGCGGCTGATCTCGTAGCGGCCCGGGGAGCTCAAGTCCACCTTATGGCGGATGGCGTTGTAGAGCTGGAGCACCACCCGCTCGCCCTGCTCCTCGACCTTCACCTCGCCCCATTCGGCCGTGGTGATCTGGTTGTTCTCGGCCGAGGGGATCGACTCGGCGAGGAACACGCCCTTCCAGCGGCTCTGCCCGGGCGGCACCTCGAAGACATAGACCACATAGGGGTCCCACTCCTCGTAGAAGACCCGCGGCTGCACCTGCTGCGAGACGGTCTGGGTGAGGATGTCGAGCCGGAGCTGCTGCAGCGAGGAGTTGCCCCAGGGGAGCGCCCAGACCATGAGCGCCGTGTTGACCAGCGTGAAGAACGCCGAGATCGCCAGCACCGGCCGGTAGAGGGTGAGCAGGCTCACCCCACAGGAGCGCAGCGCGATCAGCTCGCTGTCGGATGCCATCCGGCCGATGGCGATCAAGATGCCGAAGAGGAGCGACATCGGGATCGTCAGGACGACGATGTTGGGCAGGGTGGTGAGCAGGAGCTGGCCGACCGTGGCCACCGGCAACCCGCGCCGGATGATCATCTCCGCCGAGGTGAAGAGGAACCGGAGCAGCAGGATGAACGTGTAGACTAGGAACCCGAGCGCCAGGGGACCGGCGATCTCGGCCACGATGTAGCGATCGATCCGCAGCCTCACGAGCCCACGATTCTAATGGAGCCCTCCGGCACCCCCGAGCCGCCGCGGGTCCGTCTCGAGCGGCGTTACCGCTTCAGCGCCAGCCATCTCTACCGCCGGCCCGAGTGGAGCGAGGAGGAGAACCGCTCCCGCTTCGGCCGCTGCGCCAACCTGCCGGGCCACGGGCACAACTACCGGCTCTACGTCCAGGTCGCCGGGGCGATCGACGCGACGACCGGCTTCGTGGTCGACCTCGCGGCGCTCGACACCTGGGTCACGCAGGCCGTCCTCGACCGCCTCGACCACCAGCATCTCAACTGCGCCCTGCTGGAGTTCGGCGAGGGCGGGTTGGTGCCGTCGAGCGAGAACCTGGTGCTCTGGATCCGGCGGGCGCTGGCTGAAGGGGAGCCGGCCGGCGTGGAGCTCGTGGGGCTGCGACTGGAGGAGGACGAGGACCTCGCCGCCGAGTGGCCGCCCCGGTAAGGACCTCGCCGGCCAACAGGTCAGCCCGCTGCGACGGAAGTTGACATAATAGCCCTTATCGGCCAATTGGAGCAGGCGGCAGAGCGGCGCGGAATCTCCCCCCTTCGCGGCTACTCGTTGGCTTTTCTGAGGTCGGCCAGCACCTGCTCGAGGGCCCGGATGAGGTCATCGCGGTCGACTTCGCTCTGCCGAAAGCTCACGGCGAGGCTGTACTTCCTGTCGGGCGAGCGGAACTTGAAGGTGAACGGCTTCCGGCGGCCGCCGCGGCCCGGCTGCTCCCGGCGCAGGCGTCGGCGCAGGTCGTCCCGGTTGAGGCCGCGCGTGGCGACTTCCTCCAGGAGGCGGAGCATCTCGGTCTCGTCGCCCGCCTTGAGGACCTCCAGGAGCAGGGACCTCGCTCCGAGGCCAAGCGCCTGGACGGTGTCGCGGACCCGCGACGGCATGGCGAGGAGCGACAGGCTCTCGGTGACGAGGCTGCGCGACCTCCCCACTGCCTCGGCGATCTCCTCGTGGGTGTAGCCGTGCCGCTCGGCCAGGGCGCGGTACCCTTCGGCCTCCTCAAAGGGCGTGAGGTCCTTGCGCTGGAGGTTTTCGACGAGCGCGATCTCCAGCGCCTCCTGTTCGCTGACGTCCATCTCGATCGCCGGGATCTCGAAGAGCCCAGCCTCCTGCGCCGCGCGGTAGCGCCGCTCGCCGGAGATGATGCGGTAAGCCGGGCTGCCGGGACCGAGCTCGGCCTCGGGCAACGGGCGAACGAGGATCGGCTCGAGCACCCCTTTGTCGCGGATCGAGGCGACGAGCTCCGCCAGCTCGCCCATTGTGGTGCGCGGCTGCTGGGGGTCCAGGGCGATCGCAGCGAGCGGCAGCATCCGGCCGACCGGGGTCTCGTGGCGGGCCGTCAGCGCCTCTACGAAATGGGTGTCGTGGCGCATCTTGACCCTCATCGGCAGACCGCGCTTCTTGGCCGGCTCAGACACGGCTGAGGACCTCCTCGGAGAGCTGGTAGTACTCGAAGGCCCCGGTGGAGCGCGGGGCGAAGGTGAAGATGGACTCGCGGTAGGCCGGGCTCTCTTCCAGTCGCACGCTCTTGGTGATGACCGTGTTGAAGAGCTTGTCGCCGAAGACCTTGCGGATCTGGTCGTGGATGTCTTTGGCCAGCAAGGTCCGCTTGTCGTAAAGGGTGATCAGCGCCCCCAGGATCTGGAGCTGAGGGTTCGCCCGCAGCTTGATCTTGTCGATCGTCTCCAACAGATCGTCGGTCCCTTCCAATGCGAAGTAACTCGCCTGGATCGGGATCAGCACGTGTGTCGCCGCCACGAGAGCGTTGACGGTGATGATCCCGAGAGTCGGCGGCGTGTCGATGACGACGTACGGGAAGGCGTCCTGGACCGGCTGTAGCGCGTCCTTCAGGCGGTAGTGGCTGTCGAGCTCCCCCAGCAGCTTGGACTCGATCTTCGCCAGCGCGATGTTCGACGGGGCGATGTGGAGGTTGGGGATCTTCTCAGCGGGCCGGAGCACCTCGCTCAAGCGGACGCCCTGGTCCGTCAGCGCGTCATAGATCGAGCCGCCGTTCAGCTGATGGACGTCCAGGAAGGACATCGAGCTGTTGGCCTGAGGGTCGAGATCCACCAGCAGCGTCTTCAACCCCTTGTTGGCGAGGGCCGCGGCGAGATTGATGGCGGTCGTCGTCTTGCCGACCCCGCCCTTCTGATTGGCGATGGTGACGATCATGGAAGGACGGCGGCAGTGTACGAGACCGCTTCCACCCGGTCAATGCAGCGGCCGATGTCGGCGCGCCGACAAATCCTCTAAGTCACTTTGATTGAGACGATTACGGCGACAGCTACATCGTGTACTTGCCAAGGTCTTCCGGGCTCATCTCTTCGAGCCACTTCCGCAGCTTCTCGTCGTCGCTCGCCTGGCTCGCCAGGTCCACCGCCTGCGCCTTCTCGAGCACCGAGCGGAGGACGAAGATCGGCGCCTCCGTGCGCAAAGCCAACGCGATCGCATCGCTCGGGCGCGAGTCCACCGTCAGCGCGCCGCTTTCGTGCGTCAGGTGGATGAGCGCGAAGAAGGTGTTGTCGCGGAGGTCGGAGATGACGATCTTCTCCACCGCGGCGCCGAGCTGCTCGACCACCGCGCGGAGGAGATCGTGGGTGAGCGGGCGGGGGACCTCGACCCCTTCGATCCTGAGCGCGATGGCGTGGGCTTCGAACCCGCCGATCCAGATCGGCAGGAAGAGGTCGCTCTCGAGGTCGCGCAGGATGACGATCGGGACGTTGGAGGTGGGGTCGAGCATCAACCCCTTGATCTCCATCCGGATCTCCTGGTTGGTCTCGCTCATCGAAAGGCCATTGTGCGGGGCGCCGTCGCGGCGGTCAACCCCGATGCACGTTCTAGGCCGCGGCGGGAAGGTCGAGGCGACGGCCGGCGAGGCTGTGCGGCAGGGCCCGCTCGATGACGACGCGGGTGAGCCGGCCGAGCGGCGCCGGCTCGGCGCCGGCGGCGAAGTGCACCGCGCGGTGGCAGGTGGTGCGGCCGGTGAGGAAGCCGGGCTGGCGCGCCCAGCCGGTCACCAGGACCTCGTGCTCCTCCCCCACCAGCGTCGCGTTGATCTCGCGCTGGATCGCCTCCTGGAGCGCGAAGAGGCGCTGCAGCCTTTCGTCGGCCACCTCGGCCGGCACGGCGCCGTCGAGGCGCGGCGCGGCGGTGAGCGGGCGCGGCGAGTACTTGAAGGCATAGATCGCGGCGAAGCGCACCTCGGCGATCAGGTCGAGGGTCTGCTGGAAGTCGTCCTCGGTCTCGCCCGGGAATCCGACGATGAAGTCGGTCGAGAGGGCGAGCCGCGGTCGCGCAGCGCGCAGGCGACCGACCAGCGCGAGGTAATCGGCGCGGGCGTAGCCGCGTCCCATCCGCCGCAGCACCCGGTCGGAGCCCGACTGGACGGGGAGGTGCAGGTAGGGGCAGATGTTCTCGTGGCGGCCGACCTGCTCGACCATGCGCGGCGTGAAGTCGCGCGGATAGGAGGTGACGAAGCGGAGGCGCGCCAGGCCGTCGAGCCGCGCCACCGCGGCCAGCAAGTCGGCGAAGTCGGCGCCGCCGGCCGGCTCGCGCCAGTGGTTGACCGTCTGGCCCAGGAGCTCGATCTCGAGGAAGCCGTAGTCGATCAGGTGGCGCACCTCGCGCACCACCTCGGCGAGTGGCCGGCTGCGCTCCGGGCCGCGGGTCTTGGGCACGATGCAGAAGGTGCAGACCTTGTCGCACCCCTCGATGATCGTGACCATGCCCTTGTACTCGCCGTGACGGGAGACCGCATCGATGTCGTAGCTCCGCTCTTCGGGGAAGCCGGTCGCCACCACCCGGCGCCCGGCCCGCCGCTCGGCGATCACCCGCGCCAGCTCCCCAACCCGCGCCGGCCCCAGCACGAAGTCCAGGTCGGGCACCCGCCGGAGCGCCCGCTCCCCCTCCTGCTGGGCCACGCAGCCGCACAGGCCGATCAGCAGCAACTCGTTCTGCTCCTTGAGCTTGCGGTACTCGCCGAGGCGCGAGTAGACCTTCTGCTCGGCCTTCTCGCGGACGCTGCAGGAATTGAGGAGGATGACGTCGGCCTCGCCGGGTGCGTGCGTCGGCAGCACTCCCTGCTGCATGAGCTGGCCGGCCAGGCGTTGGCTGTCCAGCTCGTTCATCTGGCAGCCCCAGGTCTCGATGAAGAAGCGGCGGGGCTTCGCTCCCGGCGCGGCGCCGCTCATCGGGCCCCGTCCTCGTTGCCGTCGTCGTCGGCGATCGGCTCGCGCGGCTCGGGGTAGATCGGCGGCTCGACCGCCTCGTGCGGCCCTTCCTCAGGGCTCGCGCTCTCGGCCGCCGGCTCCAGGTCGATCCCCTCCCGCAGCCAGCCGGGGAGAGCGCCCGCCCGCCGCCCCTCCTCGAGGTGCGCGGTCACGGCCTCGCGGCGCCGCTCCGCCTCCCCCCGCAGGGTCCGGATGCGGTCGAGCACCCGGTCCCAGTCCGGCTTGATCCGGCCGTCGCGGACGTACGGGTCGGCCTCGGCGTAGAAGCGGCGGCGGAGCAGGTCGGCATCGCTCTCCAGGGCGGCAACCTCGTCCACCACGTCCTTCCAGCGCTGCCGCAGCTCGCGCGACCGGCTGCGCCAGAAAGCCTCCCCCATCCCGTCCGCAACCGCTGCGGCCGGCGCAGCTCCGGCCGGCGCGCCCGGCTTCCCGGGTGCCGGCTTGCCGGCGGGCGGTTTTTCGCCCGGCTTCGCCCTGACCAGGTTCTGGTTGGTGATGCTCCGGCTGGCGGGCGGCGCGCTGGCGCGGCGCTCCCGCTCGGCCGCGGACGCCGCCACCAGGTCCACGTCGCCGCTGTCCTGCCCGCCGGGCTCGATGACAATGACGGTGGGGTCGGGAAGAGACGCCGGCGCCGCAGGCTCGGTCTCCGGCGTGGGCGGAGCGGGCTGGGCCGCGGGCTCCGCGGCCGCCTCCTGTGGCTGCACCGCCTCCGGCTTCGCCTCCGCTGGCTGGACCGGCTGCGGCGCCAGCGTGCAGGCGGCAAGCAGGAGGCTCGCGAGCAGCCAGCCCCTACCCCGCCCGACCATACCGGTCCTCCAGGCGCACGACGTCGTCCAGCTCGGGCGTCGAAACCTCGATGATGTCGCACCCCGCCGCGCCGCCCACCATGCGGTGGCGGGTGAACGGGATGATGCGGTAGGACTCCCCCGCCCGCAGCGTCGTGTGGCGCAGCTCCCCGTCCTCTTCCACCACCAGCTCGACTTCTCCTTCGGCGAGGTAGAGCGTCTCGTCCTTCTTCTCGTGGTACTGGAGCGAGAGGGCCTCGCCCGGGTTGACGTGGAGGATCTTGCCGACGTAGCGGTCGGTGTGGGCGAAGATCAGCTCATAACCCCAGGGCTTCTCGACGCGTCGGATCGGCAGGCGCATGCGGGTCCTTCTCCTCGGCGACAGCCGCCCGCCGGCGGCCGGCGGCGGCGCGACGAGCCGCGGCGGCGAGGTAGGCGTCCACCTGCTGGAGCACCTCGTCCGCCGTGGCCAGCCGCGCGCAGCGCTCGGCGAGGTCGGCGAGCTCCCCGGCGGCGAGCTCCCGGATGCGGGTCTTCACCTCCGGGATCGACCGCGGGCTCATCGACAGCCGCCGCAGCCCGAGGCCGACCAGCAACGGGGCGCAGCGCGAGTCGGCGGCCATCTCGCCGCAGAGGCTGACGTCGATCCCGGCGCTGCGCGCGCTGTCGAGGACGAAGCGTAGCATGCGCAGGATGGCCGGATGAAGCGGCTGGTAGAGGTCGGCCACGTGCTCGTTGTTGCGGTCGACGGCGAGCGCGTACTGGATCAGGTCGTTGGTGCCGATCGAGAAGAAGTCGACTTCGCGCGCCAGCAGGTCGGCAGTCATCGCCGCCGCCGGCACCTCGATCATCACTCCGAGCGGCACGTCGCGGCGGAAGGGGGTCCCCTCCCCCTCGAGCTCCGCCATCACCTCGTCGAGGAGCGCCCGGAAGCGGCGCACCTCCCCCACCGTGCTGACCATCGGCAGCAGCATCCACAGGTCGCCGTGGAGGGCGGCGCGCAGCAAGGCCCGGAGCTGGGTCTTGAAGATGCCCGGGCGGCTGAGCGTCAACCGGATGCCGCGCAAGCCGAGGACCGGGTTGTCCTCGTGCGTCGCCATCAGCTCGCGGGCGAGCTTCCGCCCGCCGAGGTCGTAGGTGCGGATGATCGCCGGCTCGGGCGCCGCGGCCTCGACCAGGCGGCGGTAGAGCTCGACGTGCTCTTCCTCGCTCGGCAGGGCCGGGCTCTTCTCGATGTAGAGGAACTCGCTGCGGTAGAGACCGATGCCGCAGGAGCCGAAGGCGGCCACCTCGGCCAGCTCCTCGGGGAGGTCGATGTTGGCCATCAGCGACACCGCCACCCCGTCGCGCGTCACCGCCTCCAGCTTCGCCGTGGCGAGGAGCGTTTCCTCCTCCCGGTCCAGCTCGTCGCGCCGCCGCCGGTAGCGCGCCAGCACTTGCGGCGTCGGGTGGATGACCACCTCGCCGCGCTCGCCGTCGACCACGACCGGCACCTCGTCGAGGTTGAGCTGCGAGATCCCCTCGACCCCCGCCACTGCGGCGCGGTGCAGGGAGCGGGCGATGATCGCGGTGTGCGAGGTGCGGCCGCCGGTCTCCATGACGAAGCCCACGACCCGCTCCCGCCCCAGGCGGACGGCGTCGGCCGGCGTCAGGTCGTCGGCGACGATGACCACGTCTTCGCCGATCTCGGACAGCTCGTGGTGGTCGATCCCCTGCAGGCTGCGCAGGATGTGGCGGCTGACATCGGTGAGGTCCTCGCTGCGGCCGCGCAAGTACTGGTCGTCGATCTGCGCGAAGCGCTCGTCGAGCTCCGCCGCCGTCTTCTGCACCGCCCACTCGGCGTTGATCCGCTTCCCCCGGATGCGGTCCTCGATCCGGCCCAGAAAGCCGGGGTCGTTCATCAGCAGGATGTGGGCGTCGAAGATTCCGGCCAGCTCCTTACCCAGATCGGAGCCGGCCTTCTCGCGGATCCGCAGCAGTTCCTTTTGCGCATGCTCGACGGCCTCGTGCAGGCGCGCAACCTCGGCCCCCACCTCCGCCTCGGGCAGGGTGAAGCGGTAGATCTCCCCCGTCCGCGTCTCGATCGAGACGGCGCGGCCGATGGCGATCCCCGGCGAGACGCCGATGCCCCTGAGGACCTGCATCTGGTCGTCGTGCGAGCTGCTCAACTCTCCTCCTCGAACCGGTTGGCGATCTGCGCCGTGACCGCCGCCAGCGCCTCCTCCTCGTCCGGCCCCTCGCAGCGCACCCGCAGCCGGGTGCCCTGGGCGGCGGCCAGCAGCAGGAGCCCGAGGATGCTCTTGGCATCCACCTCTTCGTCATCGGTCACCAGCAGCACGCGGCTGCGGAAGGCCGAGGCAGTCTGCACCAGCTTGGCCGCGACGCGGGCGTGGAGGCCGAGGCGGTTGACGATCTCGACCTCCCGCTCGACCACCCCGCTCAACCACCCGCGCGCCGGTCGCTGCCGTCGGACTCCTCCGGGCTCTCGAGCACGTCGCTCGCCAGGCAGATGCTCCGCTGCCCCTTGACCTGCAGCCAGCGCGCGACCTCGGCGAGCGTCATGCCGTCGTCGCGCAGGCCGGCCAGCCGCAGCACCATCGGCAGGTTGACGCCGCCGATCACCTCCACTCGTCCCGAGCACTGGAACTTGACCGCCAGGTTGCACGGCGTGCCGCCGAACATGTCGGTGAGGATCAGCACCCCGTCACCGTGCTCGAGCCGCCCGAGCGCCTCGCGGATCTTGGCTTGCGCGTCGTCGAAGCAGTCCCCCCACTCCAGGGACAGGGCCTCGAAGCTTGGCATCGGCCCGACGATGACGTTCGCCGCCGCCAGCAGCTCGCGCGCCATCCCGCCGTGGGTGAGGATCAGGGTGCCGATCATGGTCGTGGGGCGAAGCCGACGGCTATGGTAGCGCCTTATCGCGCCAAGTCGCGGTGGACCACCCGCGCCGGCCAGCCGCCCTCCTCGAGGCGCGCCCGGAGCCGCTCGCAGACCGCCACCGAGCGGTGCCGGCCGCCGGTGCAGCCGACCGCCACCGTCACGTAGCTCCGGTTCTCCTTGCGGTAACGCGGCAGCAGGAAGAGCAGGAGGTCGGCCACCCGGGCCACCACCTCCTCGTAATCGGGCTCGCGGAGGAGATATTCCTCCACCTCCGGGTCCTGCCCGGTGCGCTCGCGCAGCCCCGGCACGAAGTGCGGGTTACCGAGGAAGCGCACGTCGAAGACCAGGTCGCTGCCGTAGGGAATGCCGTGCTTGAAGCCGAAGGAAACCAGCGAGACCACCATGCCGGCGGCCTCCCCCGGGTGGGTGGCGAACTCGCGGAAGACCTGGCTGCGGATCTCGTGGATCGACCAGGCGCTGGTGTCGAGCACCATGTCGGCGCGCGCCCGCAGCTCGGCAAGGAGCTCGCGCTCGCGGCGGATGCCGGCGATGACCGGCTGGTCGGGGGCCAGCGGGTGCGGGCGGCGGGTCTCCGAGAAGCGGCGCACCAGCACCTCGTCGGAGGCCTCCAGGAAGAGCAGCGCCACCTCGATCCGCTCGCGGTCGAGGGTGCCGAGCAGGCGCGGGAACTCCTCGGCGAAGCCGGGGGCGCGCACGTCGGTCACCACCGCGATCCGGCCGTAGCCGCGCGCCAGCTCCTGCGGACTGTCGAGGAACTGCCGCAGCAGCGGCAGCGGCAGGTTGTCGACGGTGTAGTAGTTGAGGTCCTCGAAGCACTTGGCGACGCTGCTCTTCCCCGACCCCGAGAGGCCGGTGATGAGCACCAGCTTCGCCTTCTCCTCAGCCTTCGAGCTGTCGGCTGCGGTTGCGCTCAAGCTGTTCCTCGAGCTTGCGGGCGAACTCGCGCGCGGAATGGTGCCCCTGGAGTTTGAGCACGTGGTTGCGCGCCGCGATCTCGACCAGGATGCTGACGTTGCGCCCCAGCGCGATCGGCATGCGGATGTAGGGGCAGGGGGTGTCCAGGATCGGGAAGAGGGTCTCGTCGAGCCCCAGGCGGTCGTAGGCCTGGCCGGCCTGCCAGTGCTCGAGCTCGATCACCAGGTCGATCGGCGCGCGCTCGCGCACCGCCGCCAGGCCGAAGAGGTCCTGCACGTTGATGATGCCGATGCCGCGCAGCTCCATGTGGTGGCGCAGCGGCCCCTCCGAGTAGCCCACCAGCTCGCCGCTGGGGTAGCGCCGCACGGTCACCCGGTCGTCGGCCACCAGGCTGTGGCCGCGCGAGATGAGGTCGAGCGCCGACTCGCTCTTGCCCACCCCGCTCTCGCCGATCAGCAGCACCCCGATGCCGTAGATCTCCAGCAGCACGCCGTGGAGGGTGGTCGAGGGGACCAGGTGGTCTTCGAGGAAGTAGCTGATCTCCTTGATGACCGTCGAGGAGAGCGCGGTCGAAGAGAGGACCGGCAGCTCACGCTCCTGGCAGGCGCGCAGGAACCCCGGCAGCGGCTCGATGCCTTTGGTGATGACGAAGACCGGCACCGGCAGCGCGGTGATCCGCTCGAAGCGCTCCTGCCGCTCCTCGGCCTCGAGGGTCTTCAGGTATTCGGTCTCGCTCTCGCCGATGATCTGCACCCGCCCCGGCTTGATGTAGGCGTAGTAGCCGGCGAAGGCGAGCCCCGGTTTCTGCACCCGCGGGTTGACGATCCGGTTGTCGAGGTGGGACTCGCCGGAGAGGACGCGGAGGTGGAGCTCGGAGAGCTCTTCCCCCAGGATCTCCGCGACCGCGACCCACCGTTCCTCGCTCACCGCCCGCCTCCCAGCAGCTCCCAGATGCGGTCGCGGTCGGCGAGCGCGAGGAGCTGCTCGACGTTCTGCCTCCCCTTGATCCAGCGCGAGACCGTCGACAGCACCCGCAGGTGCTCGGCCGGCGCCTCGGAGGGCGAGACGACGACGAAGAAGGCGCGCACCGGCTGGCCGTCGGCGGCGCCGAAGTCGATCCCCCGCTCGACCCGCCCGATCGCCACGACCGCCTGCGCCAGCCCGCGCAGCTTGCAGTGCGGGATCGCCACCCCGCCCCCCACCGCCGTCGAGCCGAGGCGCTCGCGCTCGACGAGCTTCTGGTAGAGCTCGTCGGCGTCGGGCACCAGGCCGGCGGCGGCGATCTGGTCGGCGAACTCGCACAGCACGCCGTGTGCGTCGGCGGCGGCGAGCTGCGGCAAGATCAGCTCCGGCCGGGTCAGTGCCTCCAGCTGCTGCATGCCCCCACCGGTCTCAAAATTCAGGCGCGATCAGGCCGTAGTTGTTGTCCTTGCGCTTGTAGAGGACGGCCACCCGGTCGCTCGTCGCGTCGCGGAAGACGACGAACTCGTTCTTCGACTCCTCCAGCAGCAGCGCCGCCTCTTCGATCGTCATCGGCTTGATTTGCAGGTGGGTGGAACGGATCACCCGCGGCGTCGCGCCGCCCCTCACGCTCTCCCGCTCCAGGATGTCGAGCGGCCAGCGGTGACCGTTGCGGTCGCCGCGCCGGCGCTTGTCGATCACTCGCTTGTGGACGCGGCGGGCCTGCTGCTCGATCTTCTCGGCGGCGAGGTTGACGGCGTCCAGCATCGTGCCGTCGGTCTCCTCGGTGGCGGTCAAGACGCCGAAGCGGTGGGTGAGGTGGATCTCGGCCCGGTGGCGGTGCTTCTCGATCTCCAGCGTCACGCGCCCCTCGATCGGCTCGTCGAGGAAGCGGGTCAGCTTCTCCAGCCGCTCCGCGGTGTGCTCGCGGATGCGGTCGTCGAGATGGAAGTTGCGGCCGATGTACTCGATGTTCATCGTGGCCTCCGTGGTCGCCGCGCGCCCTAGAAGATCTGCTTGCGGTCGGTCGAGGACGGGATGGAAAGCTCGTCGCGGTACTTGGCCACCGTCCGGCGGGCGATCTGGATCCCCTCGCGGTTGAGGATGCGCATGAGCTCGCTGTCGGAGAGCGGCCGCTTGGGGTCCTCGGCCTGGATGAGCTGCTCGATCTTGCGCTTCACCGTCAGCGACGAGATGTTCTCGCCGTACTCGCGGTCGATGCCGCTGTGGAAGAAGAACTTCATCGGGAAGAGGCCGCGCGGCGTATGCATGTATTTGTTGGAGACGACGCGGCTGACGGTGGACTCGTGCATGCTGATGTCTTCCGCCACGTCGCGCAGCACCATCGGCCGCAGGTACTCGATGCCCTGGTCGAGGAACTCGCGCTGCTGGCGGATGATCGAGGCGGCGACCTTGTAGATCGTCCGCTGCCGCTGGTCGAGGCTCTTGATCAGCCACACCGCCGACCGGATCTTGTCCTTGATGAACTGCTGCGCCTCGCTCTGCCGGCCCTCGCTGCGCATGGTCTGGAGCATGCGGCGGTAGGCGCGGCTGACGCGCAGGCGGGGCAGGCCGTCGTCGTTGAGCTGGATGACGTACTCCTCGCCCACCCGGCGGACGAAGACGTCCGGCTCGATGTAGTGGGTGCGCTCGGTCGAGAACTTCCGGCCCGGCTGGGTCTCGAGGCTGCGGATCAGCTCGACCGCCGGCTCCAGCTCGGCCAGCTCCACCCCCAGCTTCTTGGCCACCGCCGGGAACTGGCGGCGCAGGAAGAGGTCCCAGGCCTCGGCGACGACGCGGCGGGCGAGGTCGTCGTCCCCGATCCCGAGAGCGTCGAGCTGACGCAGCAGGCTCTCCCGGAGGTCGTGGCAGGCGATGCCGGGCGGGTCGAAGCTGCGCACCAGCTCGAGCGCCTGGTGGACCTCGTCGAGGGTATAGGCCCTTCCCGACTCTTCCCCCGCCTCGATCGGGTCGCCCATCGCCTGGATCTCGTCGGCGGTGGCGGCGAGGAAACCGTCGGGGTTCAGGTTGCCGATGATCAGCTCGCCGATCTCACGCAGCCGGGGCGGCACCTCGGCCATGTGGAGCTGCCAGAGGAGGTGGTCGTAGAGGTCGGGCTCGCGGGTGAGGCTGTTCTCGATCGGCGGGTCTTCGCGCTCCTCTGCCATCGAGGAGTACGCCGAGCTCTCCCAGTAGTCGCCGAAGTAGGCGTCGAGGTCGATGTTCTCCATCGACTCGGCGTGGTCGGCGGTGTCGCCGTTCGCCGCCGCCTCCTGCGGCTGCTCCTCCTCCGCTGGGGCCTCCTCCTCGGGCGTCGTCTCGTTCTCCTCCAGCACCGGGTTCTCGACCAGCTCCTGGGTGAGCAGCGTCTCGAGCTCCATGCGCGTCATCTGCAGCAGCTTGATCGCCTGCTGCAGCGACGGCGTCATCACCAGCTTCTGCGCCAGCCTGAGCGAGAGTTTCTGTTCCAGTGCCATCGTCGAGGGACGCCCTACAGCCGAAAGTCTTCGCCCAGGTAGACCTTCCGCACCTGCGGGTCGGAGGCCAGGTCGGAGGGGGTGCCGGAGCGCAGGATGCCGCCGTTGTTGATGATATAGGCCCGATCGGTGATCTTCAATGTTTCCCGCACGTTGTGGTCGGTGATCAGGACGCCGATACCCATCGACTTGAGGTGCCGGATGATGCCCTGGATGTCGAGCACGGCGATCGGGTCGATCCCCGCGAACGGCTCGTCGAGAAGGATATACCAGGGACTGATGACCAGGGCACGCGCGATCTCGACGCGCCGGCGCTCGCCCCCGGAGAGCGCGTAACCCCGGCTCCTGCGCACCTTGCCGAGGCCGAAGTCGGTGATGAGCTGGTCGATGCGCCGCTCCTGCTCGGCGTGCGACAGGTCCAGCGTCTCGAAGATCGCCCGCAGGTTGTCCTCGACCGACATCTTGCGGAAGATCGAGGGCTCCTGCGGCAGGTAGCTGATGCCGCGCTGGGCGCGCACGTACATCGGCAGCTCGGTGATGTCCTCCTCCCCCAGGAAGACGCTGCCGGCGTCCGGAGGGGTCAAGCCTACAACCATGTAGAACGTCGTCGTCTTCCCCGCGCCGTTGGGGCCGAGGAGCCCGACGATCTCCCCCGGTGCGACGTCGATCGACACGTCCTGCACCACGGCGCGGCCGCGGTAGACCTTCTGCAGGTGGCGCGTGCCGAGGCTCTGCGGCCGACCGTCCTCGTTCACGGTTCCCCCCGCCCGCGCACCTCGACCCGCCCGTCGTCGACGTAGTAGTCGAGACGCTTGCCCTGCACGCGGTTGCCGTCGCGGTCGCGCACCGCGACCGGCGTGCCGAACATCTCGATCCGCCGCTCGTCGAGGCGGTAGATCGCGCGCTCCCCTTCGATGGTGCGGCCCGCCGCGGTGTCGGTGAGCTTGGCGTCGCCGGTGCAGGTCATCCGCTCGGCCCCGCCGTCCTCGTCCAGCTCCACCTCCAACGACCTACACACCAGGGTGCGCGCCTGCTGCTCGACGCGGACGTTGCCGGTGTAGGTGAGGACGCCGGCGGTCTCGCGGTAGAGCAGCTCCTCGGCGGTGACCTCGATGGGAGCTTGATTTCGATCGGCGCCTGACGGCGCCCCGGCCGGCGCCGCGCCCCGCCGCGGCCCGGCCTCCTTCGCCGGCACCCAGAGGCTCTTCACCCCGCCCTTGGCGGTGAGCCGCTTCTCACCCTGCTCGTCGCCGCGCAGCTCGGCGGCGCGCAGCAGGCTCTCCCCCTGCCAGGCGCGGACGTCGCCGCGGAAGAGGAAGCCCGGCGGCTGCTGACGCCAGAAGGCCTCGCGCGACTCCACCCAGACCGGCCCCTCCCCCTCGCCCAGGGGCGAGGCGGCGAGCTCCGCCGACTCCGACTCCCGCTCGAACATCGCGCGCACGCCGCCGTCGGCCTGCAAGAGCCCCTCCTGCCGGCTGTAGACGAGGTGCGGCCCCTGCATCCGCCCGCGCGCGCTGGTGGCGCGCACCGGCGCGCCGAAGAACTCGCCGCGCCCGGCGTCGAGGTCGACGACGGCGCGGTCCCCTTCGGCGTCCACCTCCGGGTCGTGGAAACGGACCTGCTCGGCGAGGGTCAGGACCGCGAGCTGGCCGTCGGCGCGGAAGCGGGCTTCGGCGCGGCGGCCGCTGGCGCGGCGGGCGAGCGGCGGGCGGCCTCCCGCCTCGCTCATCTGCACGCCGCCTTCGGCCGTGGCCTGCACCAGCGCCCCCTGGTCGAGCTGGCCGACGAGGCGCGGCGCCCGCAGCGTGCGGACCACGCCGTCGGCACCGGTCGTCTCGACCAGCACCGGCTGGCGCGCCGGGGCGCTCAGCTCGACGTGGTTGGCCGCCACGCCGCTCCCGGACTGGCCGGGCGCCGACGGCTGGAAGAGGACGG